>JBMYYN010000064.1:0-9616 GCA_049609445.1 Bacteroidia bacterium
TCGTAGATGGAGTACGAATGAATACAACTATTTTTAGATCTGGAAATGTTCAAAATATTATTTCGATAGACCCAAACTCCATCGAAAACACTGAGATAATTTTTGGTCCTTCAAGTCAGTTGTATGGAAGTGATGCAATCGGAGGTGTGATGTCGTTTACAACGTTGAAGCCAAGTTTTGGAAAAAGCGATTCAGCCATATACTCTGGAGGTGTTAACCTGAGATATTCTTCTGCAAGCAACGAAAGATCATGGAGCACACATTACGGGTATGGCTCTGCTAAACTAGCTACTTTGACAAACTTGAGTTTTAGTAGTTTCAAAGACTTAAAAATGGGAAAAAATGGTCCGGATACCTATAACCGACCAGATTATGTCATTCGACTAAATGATCTAGATAGCATCGTTTCCAATTCTTCTGAACTTGATCAGGTATTTACTGGCTATAATCAAGTGAGTTTTCTCCAGAAGGTTGCCTATAAGATAAATCCTGACTTACTACTTTCTTATGGTCTGCATTTCAGCACCACATCAGATATCCCGCGATACGATAGGCTCATCCAAAGAGAGGACAACGACACTCTTATCAATGGAGATTGGTATTACGGACCACAATCGTGGCTTATGAATCGCATATCGCTTAAGTCCATAAAAGAGACTGGAGCGTATGACAGTTTCAATATCGTAACAGCACATCAGAGGTTTAAAGAAAGTAGAAACACACGAAAACTGTTCAGCGAAATATTGACGACGAGAACAGAAGAAGTCTCCGCATACAGTTTAAACGCAGATTTCACAAAGACGTCAAAGCAAAAAATAGTACTAAACTATGGATTAGAATATGTATTTAATAAAGTAAGTAGCGATGCCTACACACTTAATATAATGGATGTTTCTCTATCTCCGACTTCCACTCGCTATCCCGATGGTTCTTCTTGGCAGTCTTCGGGAGCTTACTTCAATATTTTCAAGAAATGGAAAAAATGGTATAATACTGAAGGTGGTCTACGATATAGTCGTGTTTCAACCAAAGGAAATATTGATACAACCTACCAACCAATTCCTGTTCCAAATTTCGACATTGACAACCAAGCTATAACAGGTTCAATTTCTCAATTATTTAAACTTAAAAAAGGTTCAATTGGACTGATTACATCTACGGCATTCAGATCACCTAACATAGACGATATCTCTAAAGTATTTGATAGTAACACGGGGTACGTCACCGTGCCAAACACCTCCCTAAAACCAGAGTACGCATATAATGCTGAAGTCAACTTAAACTATGAACTGACAAAAAATTTGAAAATAAATAGTTCATTCTTTTACACATATTTAGACAATGCAATTCGATTAGAAAACAGTACGCTAAGTGGTAATGATAGCATTGTCTATGATAACGTGCTAAGTCAAGTCCAAACTCTAACCAATTCGGATTTTGCAGAAGTAAAGGGAGTACAGTTAATGCTTCTGTACAATATCAACAAACACCTTGAGCTTAAGTCCAATTATACGATACTCCAAAGCGGTTCTAATTCTTCTGAACCTATAAGACATATTACACCAGACTTTGGTGGTACCACAATTACATATTCTACAGAAAAATGGAATGCTTCAATTTATGCTATATATAATCAGAAGTTTCAATCGTCTAGGTTCACTAAACTAGAGACAGAACGTGCATATCTGTACACATTGAACTCAGACGGAGATCCATACTCCCCATCTTGGGTCACAGCAAATCTGCGTTTTGACTATCAAATCAAGAAAGGGATGCACGTCAATCTCGGAATAGAAAATATTTTGAATAAAAAATACAGACCATATGCCTATAGAATCACTTCTCCAGGAAGAAATATTTCTGTTTCTTTCAGAGCTTCGCTGTAGCAGCTTAAAGATTCGTTTTAAAAAGGCATTATTCCAATTCCAAAACTTCCTCCAAGAGCATTTTGAAATTTGAGGGAAGACCTGAACGTATTTTCTTCTGGGCTTCGATCTGAATCATACTCAGACTTAATCCCAATATTTATGTTCGTTGTTAGCCCAATAGTATAGTAGATAGTTTTGGTAACTGGGTATGACCTGTAGAACCCAAAATGTATAGCGGTAAAATCGATCTCTTTTGGATATACTGTGACGACATCATTACGTGTATTGGTTATTGTCATCTGATTTTTAACTTTTGATAATCCGAATCTAAACTGTCCTCCCATAGGGGCTAATGCACCAGATGCAGCGTTATAAAAAGAAAACCCAACTCCCACTCTTGATGTATTTATGCCTATGTCAGAATAATTAGATAAAGCATTGATAATATCAAATGCACTATATCTTGAAACTAGATATTCATTCTTTTCCGCAGATACGTATATCCCTAATTTATTAGAAAGAGCAAAAGATCCTGTGAGCCCTCCATATACATGCATATGTAAAAACTCGTTTGACTCAAATATCTTGTTGCGGAATCTAGCTTGAGGATGAGGTGAGAATTGAGAAACAATATTTCCCTCTATTGTAAACCTTTTGTTTAGGAAAAAACTGTTCTTTTCTTTTTCGTACTCACCAAATCGAAACTCGTAGGACTGTCCGTGAGCAACACTGCAATTCAAAGAAGTCAAAAGCAGTATCCAGAATGTTGTACAGAAACTAAGTTTCATTAATATTGAGCATTTTCAACAATAAAAAAGGGAGCCTTTATGCTCCCTTATAATTTTATTTTGTTGTATTACTTTTTCTTTTTATCAGGTCTCGCTATGCTATCTCGCATATCAGTATCTGCTTCAATATTTTTCATTTTGTAGTAATCCATAATACCTAGATTTCCACTTCTAAATGCTTCAGCCATTGCTTTAGGAACTTCTGCCTCTGCTAAGATCACTAGAGCTCGAGCATCTTGTGCTTTTGCCTTCATTTCTTGTTCTTGAGCCACGGCCATTGCTCTACGCTCCTCAGCCTTAGCATTTGCCACTTTAAGATCTGCTTCAGCTTGATCAGTTTGAAGCTCAGCCCCGATATTTTTACCTATATCTATATCAGCTATATCGATTGATAATATTTCAAATGCAGTTCCAGCATCAAGCCCTTTGGCAAGTACTGTTTTAGATATCATATCTGGATTTTCCAATACAGCCTTATGAGTCATAGCAGAACCAATCGTCGTAACGATACCCTCTCCTACTCTAGCCAGTATAGTATCTTCTCCAGCTCCACCTACAAGTTGAGCGATATTAGCTCTAACAGTAACCCTCGCTTTGGCGATAAGCTGTATCCCATCTTTGGCTACTGCCGCAACAGGAGGAGTATTTATCACTCTAGGGTTTACAGATAACTGTACAGCATCTGCAACATCTCTTCCTGCTAAGTCAATTGCCGCCGCCATATTAAAGTCTAGAGGGATATTGGCTTTATCCGCAGATATCAATGCTTTCACAACATTGTTCACATTACCTCCTGCCATATAGTGAGTTTCCAAAGCATTAGCAGTCACTTTTAGTCCTGCTTTATTAGCATTGATAAGGGCATTAACAATTAATGAAGGTGGCACCTTTCTTATTCGCATAATAATTAGTTGTACTATACCTACACGTACTCCAGATACTTGAGCAGTAACCCAAAGTCCTACTGGTACGAAGTACAAAAAGACGAAGAGTAAAACTACTCCTCCAATAATAAACGGTAACATTCCCATATGATTTAATTTTAAGTATTTATTTTCTTGATATATATTCTATTCTGAACCTTCTTCACAACCTCTATCTCTACATTGGCCAATATAAATTCTCCGTCAGTATGCACCTCAACTTTTTGACCATTTATCATGGCAGTTCCTGCAGGTCGTAGGGCACTTAGAGAAGTCCCTACGTCTCCTATATTTATTTCTAGAGTATGAACGTTATTGGCTTTCCCTTCTATCACATCATTAATAGCAAATCTATTCCATGCACCATTTCGGAAGGCCAAGATTATGGTTGTACTTAGAAAAATAGCTGTAGCTCCTAATGTGATATTACCATAGTAATTTCCGTGTTCCTTATAGGTATACAGGATTCCTACGGCCAAAAAGATGGTCCCCAAGACTCCGACTATAAATCCAGGAGTAATAAATATTTCAATAAGAATGAGAAGAATTCCAAACAGAATTAATCCAATAATTAAAGATAGTGTCATAGATTGCTGCTAAGTTAGAATTTTTATCTAATTATAGCCTACACTCTTAGGACTATTATAGACGAACTTAGCTCATTTCAGCATAAGCTGAAAGAGGAAGACAGCTACACACAAGGTTTCTATCACCATACGTGTTATCTACTCTACCTACTGCTGGCCAGAACTTATGAGTAATAGTATGAGGTGCAGGGTAAGCCGCTTTCTCTCTACTATATGGCTTATCCCAATTGGAGTCTATAACTGACTGAGCAGTATGAGGAGCATTTTTAAGAACGTTATTTTCCTTATCTGTAGCACCACTTTCTATTTCTGCGATCTCCTGACGAATACTAAGAAGTGCATCACAGAACCTGTCTATTTCAGCTTTGCTTTCACTTTCTGTAGGTTCTATCATTAGCGTTCCAGGAATCGGGAAACTTACTGTAGGAGCGTGGAAACCATAATCTATCAATCGCTTAGCTATATCCTCTACCAATACACCTGAAGTCATTTTCAGTGGTCTCGGATCTACGATCATTTCGTGAGCAACCGTTCCATTTTGTCCAGTGAACATCACTTCATATCCTTCAGCCAATCTATGTTTCATATAGTTTGCATTCAGGATTGCTGTTGACGTAGCTTTTTTGAGTCCTTCTGTACCCATCATTTTGATGTAAGCATAGCTGATAAGCAAGATACTTGCACTTCCAAAAGGAGCAGCACTTACTGCTTTCATACCTTTGTCTGTACTTACATCTGCTACTACACTGTGACCTGGCAAGTATGGTGCTAAATGCTCCGCTACTCCAATTGGTCCCATTCCTGGACCTCCACCTCCGTGAGGAATACAGAATGTTTTATGCAGATTCAGGTGACAAACATCCGCACCAATGTTGGCAGGGTTGGTATATCCTACCTGTGCATTCATGTTTGCTCCGTCCATATATACCTGTCCACCATTCTCATGTATGATAGATGTGATTTCTTTTATCGTCTCTTCATAAACTCCATTAGTAGATGGATATGTAATCATAGCTGCTGCTAAAACATCCTTATGCAATTCAGCTTTTTCTCTAAGATCAGTTAAATCAATGTACCCGTTTGGATGGCATTTTACTACTACTACTTTCATCCCCGCCATAACAGCACTTGCAGGATTGGTTCCGTGAGCAGATTCTGGAATAAGTATGATATGTCTTCCTTCTTCTCCACGGTCCATGAAATATTGTCTAATAGTCATCAGACCAGCATACTCTCCTTGAGCACCTGCATTGGGCTGTAAGCTTACTTGATGGAAGCCTGTAATCTCAGACAAGTCTCTTTCAAGCTCATTTAGCATTTCACTGTATCCAGTCAACTGATGTTTTGGAGCAAAAGGATGTATATTTCCAAAAGCTTCCCAAGTTACTGGAATCATCTCTGTAGTAGCATTGAGTTTCATCGTACAACTACCTAAAGCTATCATCGAATGAGCAAGAGACAAATCTTTATTTTCCAATGATTTCAAATATCTCAACATCTCATGTTCAGTATGATATGCGTTGAACACTGGGTGATCTAAGTACTCAGATTCTCTATTCAACGAAGTGTCCCATAGAGATGACACATCTGAATTAAATGTCAAATCTGTATTCGCTGCCTCTGCAAATAAGCTTGTTAGACTTTGAATGTCAGCCAACTCAGTCGTCTCATCAAGACTAATACCTACAAAATCATTCTCATAGCGGATGTTTACGTTTTCTCTTTCTAATATAGATCTTAGATTCTCTTGACCAGCCGAGTCCATCGAAATGCTCAGTGTATCAAAAGCGGTTTTGTTTCTTAAATCGTAACCTAGGTTTTGCAAATTGTTAGCCAATATGCTGGTAAGCTGATTTACTTTTTCGGCTATACTCTTTAGCCTAGCTGGTCCATGATAAGCTGCGTACATTCCCGCCATTATTGCTAGCAATGCTTGAGCAGTACAGATATTACTCGTTGCCTTATCTCTTTTTATATGTTGTTCTCTTGTTTGCAATGCCATTCGAAGAGCATTATTACCATTAGAATCAAGAGACACACCTATGATTCTACCTGGCAATCTTCTTTTGTGCACTTCTTTAGTTGCAAAATATGCAGCATGTGGACCACCATTACCCATTGGGATTCCAAATCGTTGTGTACTTCCTACGACAACTTCTGCACCCCATTCTCCTGGAGCTTTAAGCATTGTCAGGGATAGCAAGTCAGCTGCAACAACGGTTTTTACTCCACTTTCCAGAGCTCTTGCTGTTAATTCCGAATAATCTTCAACTGAACCTTCTCCATTTGGATACTGCACAAAAAGACCAAAATACTCCTCACTAAATGTTGCTTCAAAAGGATTTCCTTTCACTACCTCAATCCCTAGAGGTTCCGCTCTAGTTTCAATCACATCAATAGTCTGAGGAAATGCTTTATCTGAAACAAAGAATTTATTTCCTATGTTCTTTTTCTTAGCTGAGTAAAGCATAAACATTCCTTCAGCAGCAGCAGTAGCTTCGTCAAGTAAACTTGCATTTGCCATCTCCATCCCAGTCAAGTCTATAACCATGGTTTGAAAGTTCAGCAATGCTTCTAGTCTCCCTTGAGCTATTTCTGCCTGATATGGAGTGTACTGTGTATACCATCCTGGATTCTCCAAAATGTTTCTAAGTATCACTTTAGGAGTATGTGTACCGTAGTAGCCCATCCCAATGTAGTTTTTGGCAATTACATTCTTGTCCGCTACTGCTTTTAACTTTTCAAGTAACTGAACCTCGGTCAACGGGTCATCTAAATTTAACTCTTTCTCTAATCTGATTTCAGAAGGAATAGTTTGAGAGATCAGCTCATCAATGCTTTTGTAGCCCATCATTTCTAGCATTTGAGTTTCTTCTTGAGCAGAAATACTATTGTGGCGGTCAGAAAAATTTTCTTTATACATCCGGTTTAATTAATTGGATGACAAAGTTAAATTTTCAACGTTGTTTGCGATAGATTGTTAAACTTTAGTTTAAAAAAATGACAAATTTAGAATCGTAGTAAGTTAATCAAGATAGACACGTACAGAGTGCTTCTTTTCCACATAAGTCAATGTAACAATACAGATTTGATTCTTTAAATAATTTGGTAGACTGACCTCATTTGAAAATTGTTTTTTATCCAATGAAAGTAGCTCTCGTCCTTGAATGTCATATAACTGGATTCCTTGGAGTCCTTTTATGCTACTGATATGCAATCTCCCTCCAAACGCCTTTACGTCTACTTGACTTTTAGGGGTCAGATATGAAAAAGGACCAAAGGATTCACTTTCTCCGTTCATATCATATTGCTTAATGATGTAATGATTTTCGGATTGAATATTACCATCAATACAATTGTACTGAGCCACTTGATTTGACAAATTCGAACAAGGCAGTAAACACAAAAAATCTTCTACACCACCTCTAATTTTGTACAACTCATATGTATTACAGTTTTCTTCCTCTAACACAGTCCAGAGAATTCTCAACGCTTCGTTTTCTTCTTCAAATGCACAGGAGATTTCTTTCACTGGCAATGCCCAAGGAGCTCCTCCTGTGAAATCCGAAAAACTTGTTGCTGATGTATAGGTCATCTCACCTAAGGTAGTCACTTTACTCCCAAGACTCCATACAGGAGCATCATATTTACCTACATACATATCAAGCTCATTACTACCATTCACATCTTTTGACGGGTATTCAACCTTTACATCTGCAGAAAAACCCGTGATACTACTTTGATCTAATGTCCAATAGCGATGTAAAAAAGTATCAATACTTAGATTATTTGGATGCTTAACTTCATGAACGTTAGCTTCCAAATATGCTCCTGCCCCATAAGTACCCGTCGATAAAGAGACAGAAATTGGAGAAAAGTCTAATCCGCCTATTGGAAACTTGTATGTAGAATCTTTCTTGATGTACCACCTAACATTTCCAGAAGTATCCCTGACAAATGAAGACGAATCTCCACCAGAGACATACACATTTGTATCTAACAATAACGTATTTGTTCGAACGTCCAATACTCCCGAATCCAAGAGTAAAGAATCATTACCAGAAGTAGAATGCTTAATAAAAAGGTCGCTATTTAAAGCAACTCCATTCGTATTTCTGATAGCCAATAAACTTAGATTATTGGTGTCACCTAATGCATTATCCAGTGTTCCCGACAGAGTTTGCAATGTTTCTCCATCAAGAATCAACATCGACCCATTCTGCTCAAAGTAGCCATTGTTTTCGAAATCGCCCCCAACATTAATCGAGTCCGAAATCGAGCTTAGTATAATCTTGCCTCCACTTCCTACTTTGACCGCCCCATCTATATCCAAGACATTGTCAATAGTTTTAAAATCAAGCACTCCATCCTCTACGGTTAGGTCTCCACTTATTGCCCAATCTCCCGCAACTCTCTCAATCGTATCTCCAGAAGTATTAAGCGTAAAATCGTATACATCTATGGAACCAAAATTATAAATAGAATTACCTAAATGCGTATAGCTTTCATTCGCAAATGGGAAATCCGCGGTACCTGAATCAGTGTTTTCGATTGTATAATATCTCACCAAATCAGGTGTCAATCCCGTTGGGTTATTACCGGGAATTTGAGAAAACATGCCTGAACCTGACATGTTATCATATGAAAAATATCCTAACCAATTAAATGAACTTGGACGTCCGGAAAGCCCTAAACTATCCCACCTAATGTAAAATTCAATAATATTAGACCCCGTATTAACATAGTCTTTAATCCCACTGGATGCACCATTAACGGAATTCCATGAGCCACCGGCAACTGTATTTTTGTCAATATACCCCGATTTAACAAACAAGAATCCATCGCTGCTAAATGGCAACCTTGGTTCCACCTGATCATAAATAGCCCCTGTATCCTTTCCTGTTCCATTATTTACTATCGACGAAGGATTTACATCAATATAAACATTCATCGCATCACCATTTGATGCGTCAAATCCAGCTGATGCAGCAAAATACACACACGTATCGTCCCAAGTACAGTACCACGTTGTAGAACCTACTGCATTTTGATTTTCACCATTAACGTGGCTTCCATACTCTCCCGAGCCTATACTCCCATCAATAGAAGGAGTATGAAACTGAGCATAACTCGATAGGCTTGCTAGAAACATTAGGGCCGATATGTAAACAAGCTTACGAAGCACAGTGTAAATACAATAGAACTGTAAAAATAAAACAAGCAATAGACAATTGAAAATTCTTCGTTCATAACTCAATCCACAAGTTTTTAAAAATGACCAAAATATTTAATTACTTTGTCACAAACCATCATCGATAATGGTCATATAAAACAATGAGAATCATTCTTACTATATCATTTTTAATTGCTATCGTATCAGTTTCGATAGCTCAAAAAGGATATAATAGAGGAAGGTTTTGGTCCTACAACGTATTGGTCAGTTCAACTAC
>JBMYYN010000065.1:0-9615 GCA_049609445.1 Bacteroidia bacterium
TAATTAATCTATATTTGAAACACTTACTACACTACTTATGATTGCAAGAAAAGTCTTTCTTTCTTTAATCTGTTGCGTTTTTGTTTTTGATTCATTTTCGCAATGCACTGGTTTGCAAATAGTTGCAAACAAAAAGAGTGCGTGTGTTCCCGATATTGTTCAGTTTCAAGTTTTGAATTCTGTTGCAGGTTCGACTTATCAGTGGGATGTGGGAAATGGTCCTATTAGCGGAGTAGACACTATATACTCGTATTATAGTTCTCCACAAGTAATCGATGCATCTGTAACCATCACACTACCTTCAGGTAAAACGTGTACGGTTTCTGAGTCAGGGATTGTAACGATGAATAAAGTCCCAACTCCTGAGTTTTTAGTTTCTAGAACTGTACTGTGTGATGGCCCCGATTCTGTATTATTGACAGATGTTACACCAAAATCAGAAAATAGGTCTTGGGTTGTTGATGGAACAAACCACAGTAACACTTCTAAGTCTACTCAGCACAATTTTGTAACACCAGGAAAGAAATCTTTTTCGATGGTAGTCACTGATAGTAATGGGTGTAAAGGAGTTAAACAATTTGACGATGAGATTATAGTTTACGCTGAACCCAATTTTACTTTGGAATCCGATATTAGAAGTGGGTGTGTTCCTCAGGAAATTAAGTTTGGGATAAAAAATAATCCTGATATTCAGGACTTTACTAAATCTTATGAATGGTTATTTCCTGGAATTAGTGATTCTACCTTTATAGGGATGGATCCCGATACACTTACATATAATAGTGCTGGAAACTATGATGTAAATCTCAAAGTAACAGTAACGAATGGTTGTGTTTACAACGTAGTTGAGAAAGAATTCTTGAATCTCGGGGATACTACACCGCTTAAATTAGTGGCAGCATCAGGTCCGACCTGTGAAAATGATACGGTAGTTCTAGAGCAAGCAAATTCACCACTTCCTGGCACTATAAAATGGACGTTTGATGGAGTTCCTTTCGAAGTGTTTGAAGAGAATAATTACGAGGCTAAAGTGGTATGTACTGATATTGGAGACCTTAATGTAAAAATGGTCTACGACTATAATGGTTGTGTGTCAACGAGTGCTGCAAATCCATATACAGAGATTATCGGAGTTCGAGCTGATTTTGGGTCAAATGATCATTTTCATTGCCAAGTGCCTCATACTGTTCATCTTAATAACAAGACAGACTCGATGGATGCTACTTCTGTTACCTATGATTGGACGATTTTAGATGGGAATAAATCCTTCGACACTTCTACTGATTCAGATCCTGAATTTACATTCACAAAGTTGCCAGGGAATTATGGTGTACAACTGATTGCGACTGGAAATAACGGTTGTAAAGACACAATGGTACGTCATAGTTATATCTATCAAGATTCCTTAACATTGGATTTTGACGTAACGCCTAAGGTGATATGCATAGATCAGGTTATGACCGTTATGAATGAGACTAGACCTGCTACATATGTTGCTCCAGATGAGTTCGATTGGTATTTTTATGATAGAAATGATACTGATATTCTAGATTCTTCTGACCTAAGGTCACCCACATTTAGTTACGATAGTGTAGGTTTTTATGATATAGAAGTTGTTGCACAAAATGCTGCAGGTTGCAAAGACACTCTTCGACTAGAAGATATAGTAGAAGTAGTAAAGCCAGAATTAGACTATTCTTTAGCCGACACAATTGTATGTAAAGGTGGAAGAATAGGTGTGAAAGGATTAACTACTCCAGTCCACGCCAATTTTAATCATAGTTGGAGATTTGAAAGACTGAATTCGGCATCTTTTTATACTACGAAGGGAGCTGATTCATACGTAACTCCTTATGTTCTAGGGGAATATAGGGGGATATATTCTCACGATATTGCTGGAGGATGTTTAGTAAAAGATACTACACCTATTTTCGTTAATGGTCTTGTAGCTAATATCGAAATGGACACAACTTACGGTTGCTCAGGTCTAAAAATAAATGCTTCTTCAACCATTGTCCAGGATTATCATGTAGGTTTTGATGAAGAGACATATCAGTATAGATGGTATTCCTATCCTTCAAATGGTGTTTTAATTGACGATGATAGCTCAAGTAATCCAGAGTTTACATTTAATGAAGATGGCGATTATTATATCAAATTAGAAATAACCAATTCAGCAGGATGTACCTACCTATCTACCTCATCAAAAGTTTTGGTGGGTGTAAGAGCTGGATTTACAATTGATGATAATATCATATGTCTCGGAGATGATTTAAAAGTGAGCGACAAAAGTTACAATGGAGTTTCTAGTGTAAGTTGGTCATTATTAGATAACTCTGTTGTAACGCAGACTTCAAAAGTTGATAAGAAATACGGTTTTAATGTTGATAGTCCTGGTGATTTCACTTTGCAGCAAGTTGTAACTAATAAGAACATTTGCTATGATACGTTGACTAGAGATTTTGAAATAATTGAAGTCATTGCAGAATTTACAGCTGTTGATTCTTTTTTACAGTGTGCTCCGGTATTTGCAGAATTTCAGAGTACTAGTAAAAGAGCAGATACTTTAATCTGGGATTTTGGTCAGGGTGAATTATTTAAAACTATCAGTAGTTCAGCTGGGACCATCTATATGAAGAATAGTGGATGGGAGAGTGGATATGATATAAGTCTTGTTGCTAAGAACAATGAGGGATGCTACGATACTTTACTACGTGAAAACTATTTAGTAGTAGCAGGTCCTTTGCCATTATTTGAAATGGAAAATTTTGTTGGTTGTGAACCTCTTGAAGTTACATTTATCGATAAGAGTATCGACGAGAGTTACGCATATATGAACTATAACGACGGTAGTACTTTAGACAGTTCTAAGAATGGAGCCATTTTCGGTCCTCATACCTATACAGTGAAGACTGCTAATGTATTAGAAGAGGTTGTTCATCCTTCTATTATCGTATATGACTCATTAGGTTGTACTGCGGTTTTTGAACCAGAAGATTCTATAGTAATTTATCGAAGTCCTAAAACTCAAACTTCTTATCCTAACGGCACGTCGTTTTGCGAATACAACAATGTAGTATTTTCCGATAGTGGAAGTTTTACTGATTCTAGAGTATGGAAATTGGATGGTGTAGAAAAAAGTAAAAATCAGTTGGATAGCTTAGAAGGATTAACTGTGGGTAAACATGATTTGACCCTAGTTAGTTCTAATAGTCATTTCTGCGTAGATTCATTTAGCAAAGAGTTAGAAGTCCATGCTAGACCTCTAGTTAGTTTTGAAATAAAAGATACCATATGCAAATTTCAACCAGAGGAGTATATCGGAAGCGTACAGAGTGTTACGGAGGTGAGGTCGTTTAGATGGAGCTTTGGTGAAAACGGTACATTAGGAAATATAAATTCCAATGACATCAACCCCCAGTTTGCATATCAAACTCCAGGCTTTAAGATAATTCAACTATTTGCAAGTGTAGACAATGGTTGTGAGGATAGTGTGAGTCAAGAAATTCTTATCACTGATGAAACAGCGATAGACACACCACCTATTCTTTATGCTACTTATCTAGCCAATGACCTTGTTTCTATCAGATTTGATTCCTCCAAAATTTCCAAGTTTAAGAACTACCTAGTAAATAATGGAACAGAACAACATACGTTAGCTAAACAAGATAGCATGCACATGGAAATTGAGTATGTGAGTGAACCAAATGGAGCGAATTGCTTTAACCTTCAGGTGGTAGATTATTGTGATTTTATAGGAAGCTCAAGTGACGATCATTGCCTTATAGATTTGGGTGTTTCATCTCCAGATCCATATGTAAACCAGTTGGATTGGACTCCGTATATCGGATGGGACTCCGTTATGTCATACGAAATCTATCGTAGAGATGACAGTAATGTATTTCTAAAAATAGGTAGAGTTGATGGTGAAGTCACTACTTTCATTGACACAGGATTATGCGATGAGGACTACGTCTACTATGTTCAAGCTCTTCATCATAATCAGGATTTTGTTTCTAAGTCACAAACTAGAAAGTATCGTCCTCGGTATGATAGAAATCCTTTCAAAACATCTATAACCAATGTGACAGTAAGTGCGGAGAATGAAATTAAAATAACTTGGAAGGAAAGTCAGTTTAGTGAGTTTGAGAGTTACAAACTACTTAAATACGAGAACGATTTCAATACATTAGTAGACGAAATAGAGGTAGAAGAGACGAAATATGTGGATACAGATGTGGAGACTGACCACATTTCGTATATATATCAAATAGTAGAACAAGATCGATGTGGTTATTTCAATGAAGCCGACAGAGAAGGTAAATCTATCTTACTTCAAGGGACTTACTTGGATGGAAGTGTATTGGATTGGAGCAGATACCAAAATTGGAAAGATGGAGTTGAGAAATATGTAATAGAGCTTGACTTTAATGGAGAATATAAGCCTACGAATGAAGTAGCTGGAAATAAAACCTCATTTAAGGACGATAAAATCTACAGGTCAATCAAAGGAGAGTATAATTACAGGATTTGTGCTTTTAGTAATGAGAATGATACAAGCTTCTCTAATGTGATTAATATTTTTGGAGATCCAACTGTCCATATACCTACAGCGTTTACGCCCAACAATGATGGATTGAACGATGGCTTTAATCCTGTGACAATGTTTGTGCAGTCCAAGAACTTCGGAGAGGTGGATATCTTTAAACTTGAAATATTCAATCGTTGGGGAGAAAAGGTATATAGCTCTCGAAATCCTCAAGCTGGTTGGAATGGTATGTACAAAGGAGAAAAGTGTGAACAAGGAGCGTACATTTACCAAGTAATGCTTACAGGCGTCAATGGACGTAAAATCTATAAGAATGGTACTATTACTCTTCTGAGATAGGTATAATCTTTGTCTGTTTTTGGACAGTTTAAAATTGCTATTTATTTTAAATAAGGCTTACTAATTTTAGTAAATTTGTAGCCGTCTAAAATCAATATGTTCGAAAATTTATCATCCAGATTAGATCGTGCCTTTCAAACTCTTAAAGGTCACTCAACACTTACAGAGTTAAATATAGCTGAAACTGTAAAAGAGATCAGAAGAGCTCTTGTAGATGCAGATGTTAGTTATAAGATTGCTAAAGAGTTTACTAGTAAAGTCAAGGATAAAGCCATAGGTGGAGATGTACTGACCAGTGTATCACCGGGTCAATTGATGACTAAAATTGTCAATGACGAGTTAGTTGAATTACTAGGTGGAGAGACCACACCTATTAACCTGACAGGTAATCCAACGGTAATACTTATTGCTGGTTTACAAGGATCGGGTAAGACTACATTCTCTGGAAAACTCGCAATGCACTTAAAGTCTAAGGGTAGAAATCCCCTTTTGGTGGCGTGTGATGTGTATCGTCCAGCGGCGATTAATCAGATCAAAGTTCTTGGAGAGCAAGTTGGTGTGGATGTATATGCAAATGAAGAAAACAAGAACCCTGTTTCTATTGCCGAAGATGCTATTAAGCATGCAAAAGCGAATAATAAGAATGTTGTAATCGTGGATACCGCTGGTCGTTTGAGTGTGGATGAGGCGATGATGACCGAGATAGGAAACCTGAAAGACGAGTTAAAACCACAGGAGATACTTTTCGTAGTAGATTCAATGACTGGTCAGGATGCTGTAAATACTGCAAAAGCGTTCAATGATAAATTAAATTTTGACGGTGTTGTTCTAACAAAACTAGACGGTGATACCCGTGGTGGAGCGGCAATTTCAATCAAGTCGGTAGTCAATAAACCGATTAAGTATGTAAGTACTGGTGAGAAGATGGATGCCCTAGACGTATTCCATCCAGATAGAATGGCTAGTAGAATCCTAGGAATGGGTGACATTGTATCTTTCGTAGAGCGTGCTCAAGATACTTTTGATCAAGAGGAAGCTGCTAGACTCCAGAAGAAAATGCGTAAAAATCAATTTGATTTTGACGATTTTCTAAAGCAACTCAATCAAATTAAGAAAATGGGTAACATTAAGGATTTGATGGGAATGATTCCGGGAGTTGGTAAGGCTATCAAGGACGTGGATATCGATGATGATAGTTTTAAAGGTATTGAAGCCATTATTCATAGTATGACCACGTATGAACGTCAAAATCCTCAAGTACTAGATGGCAGTAGAAAACAACGTATAGCTAAAGGAAGTGGAACGTCTACTACAGAAGTGAATAAGCTAGTAAAACAGTTTGACGAGATGAGAAAGATGATGAAGGCTATGAATGGTGGAAAAGGGATGAAACAAAGAAGAACACCTTTTAGAAGATAATGAAAGATTTAAGACAGAACTATACGCTAAGTTCACTTATAGAGGAGAATGTTCCGTCGGACCCTTACAGTTTGTTCTCTAAGTGGTTTGATGAGGCTTTAGAATCTGATAAAATATTGGAACCTAATGCAATGGTTATGTCTACTGTGAAAGGCGATGAAGTAGATTCCAGAATTCTATTATTGAAGGATTTAAGAGATGAGAAATTCGTTTTTTATACAAACTATACAAGTAATAAAGGAAAACAGCTAGAAGAGAATAAAAGTTGTGTATTAGTGTTCCCTTGGATAGAGTTGCAGCGTCAAGTGATAGTACGTGGTAAGGCCACTAAGGTCTCATCAAAAGAATCTGACGAGTATTTTCTATCTAGACCGGAGAGTAGTCAGGTAGGAGCTTGGGTGTCCGACCAAAGTACACCAATTGAAAACAGGGCTAGCCTCGAGAACAAGCTTTTAAAGCTAACTGAGTATTTTGAGTCCAATGAATTAAAAAGACCAGAACATTGGGGTGGATATGAGATTTCTGCATTTGAACTAGAGTTCTGGCAAGGTCGTGAAAATAGACTGCATGATAGGTTATTGTATACCTATTCCAATGGATCTTGGAACATTAAAAGGCTTCAGCCTTAATTTGCTGTCTCATATTATTGTAAAAGCGTATGGAAGTTGATAACTCCGTGCTTTACATTCACTAGATTTGTGAAAAGTTCGTCGACTTGGGGACACATTTCAATAATATAAAGAATATAGTCAAGAAGAAATCTACTCTTGCTTCTATGGCAGTTGCTCCTGCTATCGTTGGAGGATTGGCTTTGTTGTTGTTCCAAACTTATAGTCTTATTACTGGTAAGTCTTTTAGTGATATCAATTTTGATATAGGTAAACTGTGGCAGACCAATGAAGTATCAACTGCTAAAATTGATCCATCTAATCCCATACAATTATTTAGGTCAGACTTTATAAATCCTCAGGAAGAATTTTCTTTTATTTCTGAACCATTCGATAAAAAGGTAGTTGCCAAGATGCCTGTTAGAGATGCGAAGTTGGTAAAGACCAATGAGGTTAAAAAGAAGACTGCAGAGAGAATACATTCAGAACTGTTTGAAGTTGATATTATTGATGAGGTCAAGATTGATGAGATTCTAAAAAGTAAACAACTAATAAAATACTTCAACAGGTTAGAAAATGAATACCTTATAAACCCTAACATGGTTCCCCGTCAAGGAAAGTGGTATGTGGGATTTAGTTTTGCTCCTACATTGAATTATAGGACATTCAGCTATGATCCGTCTATGGTGAGTGGTGTAGCAGTGGACGGTAATTATCGATACACATTTGGATTATCAGAGCAGGAGAGAAATATGTCTGATAAGTCAATCACGTCTTATACAGTAGGGATAGATTTTGGTAGAAAAATTAGTCCTAGACTATCTGTATATAGTGGCTTGCACTATGCACATTATGGAGAGCAGATTCAAGTTAGTTCTGTTGATATAAATGATTTGAATTATCAAGATGCACGATTCTATTCCGAAAAGCCTTCATATACTCTTTATGACAAGGAGAATAGTTCAGCAAATATTCCATTTAAGAATAGGTATTCTTATATAGAAATTCCAATTGGACTTTCGGCGGATTTAATCGAGCTAAACAAATCTCAAATAAGCTTACAGAGTGGACTGGTGCTTCAGAAGTTAGATAATGTAAATGCGTTAATCTATGATTTTGAGACGGATTATTACTATTGGATGAATAGTAAAAAAGAGTTGTTTAGAAATGTAGGAGTAGGAGCACACATTGGATTATCTGCTTCCCAATTTATAGGTGAGCGTCTAGAATTTTATGTGAATCCTCACTTTAAATTCAATCTAAACTCGACGTTTAAGAAGCCATATCCCGTTACCCAGAATCAATACACTACGGGACTTCAGCTTGGTTTGAAGCAACATTTGTTTTAGAATCTATCGTACTCAAATTACGTATTTGGAGTATCTTTGCGACCAATGAAACGCGTATTTATAGTATCAGCAGTTAGAACTCCTATGGGGAGTTTCAACGGTAAACTTAGTGGAATTTCTGCTCCAAAATTAGGTTCAGTTGCAATCAAAGGAGCATTGGATAAAGCAGGGGTAAAGCCATCAGATGTGGATGAAGTATATTTTGGAAATGTTTTACAGGCTGGTTTAGGCCAAGCTCCTGCACGTCAAGCGGCCATTTTCGCTGGCTTGTCTAATACAGTACCATGTACTACAGTAAATAAGGTATGTGCGAGTGGTATGAAGTCTGTAGCCTTAGGTGCTACATCTATCATGTTAGGTCATAATGATATCGTTGTGACTGGGGGAATGGAAAATATGAGTCAAGTTCCTCACTATTTGCCAGGTTCTAGAGGAGGATACAAGTATGGTAACTTTACAGCAGTAGATGGCTTAGCACACGACGGACTCAGAGACGTATATAACGAATACATGATGGGTTCTGCAGCTGACAACACAGCAAAAGTTCACAACATTAGTAGAGAAGAACAAGATGAGTTCGCTATAAACTCTTATAAAACTGCAGCAGCTTCTTGGGAAGCAGGTAAGTTTAAAGATGAAATAGTTCCTGTAGAAATACCACAACGTAGAGGTGATGCTATAGTGATGGATGAGGATGAGGAGTACAAAAATGTGAGATTTGATAAAATCCCAAGTTTGAGACCTGTTTTTGAAAAAGATGGAACAGTAACTGCGGCAAATGCAAGTACAATCAATGATGGAGCTGCTTGTATACTTCTTGCAAGTGAAGATAAAGTGAAAGAACTAGGTTTGACACCTATCGCTGAAGTAGCTTCATTTGCTGATGCTGCTCACGAACCAGAATTCTTCACTACTGCTCCTGCTAAGGCAGTACCGATAGCACTCGAGCGAGCTGGTTGTACATTAGAGGAAGTTGATGCATTTGAACTTAACGAGGCATTCTCAGTTGTAGCATTAGTGAACAATAAGATTTTGGACCTTGATACTTCTAAGGTGAATATCAATGGTGGAGCTGTGGCTTTAGGTCATCCTCTCGGTGCATCAGGTGCCCGTATTCTCGTGACCCTTATCAATGTTTTGAAACAAAACGGAGGTAAAATCGGAGCTGCAGGTATCTGTAACGGTGGCGGTGGAGCAAGTGCCATGGTTATTAAAAATATCTAAACATATTTTCATTCAAGGCACGAATTTTGATTCTAGAATAGTTATATAAAAGGATGAGAGTACTCATAGCTATACTGGCGGCATCTTTGTGCCTTGGTTCTTTTGCTCAAAGGAGTAAAAAGAATGC
>JBMYYN010000066.1:0-9195 GCA_049609445.1 Bacteroidia bacterium
ATTATTAGATGAGGTGTATGTCATCCCATTTATCCACGTGAAGGAGTCACACGCGATTTTAGTATCTGTGCTAGACAGTACACTATCCAGTGTCAAATGTAAGTACGCTAGGGTGTCACATCCTGCGGATGCAGAAATCGTATGTAAGGCAGTATAGTTTGATTCGGAATATGTAATGCCATCGATCCAAGTATAGCTACCGCATGATTCGATAGTGTCATACTGAAGAATGGGAGTGCATTGACTTAGTTTTTGTACATATACATCATTGTTGCCAGCACTGAGAAATGTGGAAGTACCTGTGCTAGGTTCAAGGTCTGAAGTGCCTCTAAAGAATCCAGTTGAGTAAATATAACCGTCTGGATGAGTGATGATAGTTTGACCTTGGTCATAGTCCGTCCCTCCCATGCGGTAAGCCCATTTTAGTGCACCAGTATTATCCAATTTTTGAATAAAGATATCAGGCCCTCCTGCAGATACTAGATTAGTGGTCCCGCTTCCTGGGTCAAAGTCTACTGAGCCCCAAAAGTATCCAGTTGTATATAGATGATCATAATCATCTATAGCGATGTACGTGGCAAAATCACCAGATGTCCCACCGATATGTTTGACCCAAGAAAAATCCCCGTTGGAATCTAGTTTTTGAATATAAATATCTGCTAGACCAGAAGAAACTAAGTTTTGTGTCCCTGTACCAGGATCGAAATCAGCAGTGCCTTCAAAATATCCGGTACTGTATACATTTTTCTGATGATCTACTACTACAGATTGGCCGTAGTCATTGCTTGTTCCTCCCATATTCTTGGCCCATACGTAGGAGCCACTTGAGTCTAGTTTCAAAACGAAAACATCCCTACCGCCGGCGGATGTAAGGTTCGCCGTTCCTGTGCCAGGGTCAAAATCACATGTTCCAACAAAATAGCCCGTGACATAAACGTCTCCATCTTTATCCGTAACTATGCCACGCCCGTAATCTGAGCTGGAACTTCCTACATGTTTGGCCCATATGAAATTCCCGCTGGTATCCATTTTTTGGACAAAGACATCATAACCGAAAGATATGAGTTGGTGTGTTCCACTATTTGGGTCGAAATCTACAGTCCCACTGAAATATCCTGTTGTGATGATATTGCCAAATCCATCATAGGTGATAGATCGTCCATAATCGTTCAGTGAGCCACCCATTTTTTTAGCCCATACAAAATCACCATCAGAATCCAGCTTCAAAATGAAAATATGAGTCCCTCCAGAACCTCCAAGATTGAAAACTCCCGTTCCTGGGTTGAAATCCACGGTGCCTTTAAACCTACCCGATACGTAGACATTTTCGTTATCATCCGTGACTACTGTATATCCATAATCCCCGTTGCTGCCACCTATGCTCTTCGCCCAAAGTAGATTGCCACCGGTGTCTAGTTTTTGTATAAAGACATCATAATTGCCATTGGAAATGAGATTTGTTGTTCCGGAGCCTGGGTCAAAATCAACTGTACCTTGATAGTACCCTGTAGTGATTACGTTTCCCTGGCTATCTGCAGTTACGCCAAATCCATAATCGTATGTGCTCGAACCCATTTGTCTAGTCCATTCATAGCTAGGAGCTTGTGCCGAAACACTAAAGTAAAAAAAGAGTGTGAAAACAAAAGTGAGAGACTGTATGGTGTTTTTCATGATGCGTGCTTCTGATTTTTGAATAAAGCTTAACCAAACAAAGTTAGGTGTTCCATAAAGGATACTTTATGAGCATCATCAGATATTAGTTGATTTACTTTGATTCTAAGTAGCACTTTCTTTTGCAAGAGGTACACGAATCATTTGTCTCAATTCTATTACCTTCGTCTTATGCAAGAAGTTGTATCTATACTAGCTAGTATCTCTTGGTTGGGTTGGGTTTTAATCGTTTTGGGTTTGGTGTTTATTAGAGATGTTTTTCAACGTAAACATACCATTAGTCATAACTTTCCTATAGTAGGCCACTTTAGATACATGTTGGAGAAAATAGGTCCTGAGATTAGACAGTATTTCATTGCAAATAACAGAGAGGAACTGCCATTCAATAGAAGAGAAAGGTCTTGGATATATGCTTCATCCAAACAAGAGAATAATTATCAAGGGTTTGGCTCAGACCAAGATTTTAACAGCACAAACTATCATTTTTTAAAACCGGATATGTTTCCATTTTCGATGAGTGAGGATCACGTAAATCGAGTAGAACCTGATTTCCTGCCGTGTGCTAAAGCGATGGGGGCGGCCAATGGTAGAAAAAGGCCTTATCGACCTAGAAGTGTGATTAATATATCTGCAATGAGTTTTGGTTCGTTGAGTGCTACTGCGGTGGAAAGCTTGAATCGCGGAGCTCATAAGGCAGGAGCATACCACAATACGGGTGAAGGTGGATTGTCACCTTACCATAGTACAGGTTCGGATGTAGTCTTTCATTTTGGGACAGGATATTTCGGTGTTAGGAGCAAAGACGGCAGTCTAGACTTGGACAAATTAGAAAAATTAGCAGAAAACAACCAGTTTGTGCGTGCTATCGAGATAAAGCTTTCTCAAGGAGCCAAACCAGGCAAAGGTGGCGTTTTGCCAGGAAAAAAGATAACAGCCGAGATAGCAGCCATCCGAGGTGTAGAGCAGGGAAAAGATGTCTTATCTCCTTCTGCTCATAATTGCTTTAACGGATTAGATGAGATGTTGGACCTTATAGAGGAAATCGCTCAAAGGACTGGCCTTCCAGTAGGAATAAAATCTGCGGTAGGTAAATCACACTTATGGCACGATTTGGCTGACAAAATGGTGGAAAGAGGAACGGGGCCAGATTTTATAACTGTGGATGGAGGAGAAGGAGGAACAGGAGCTGCTCCTCCAAGTTTTGCTGATCATGTTGCTGTTCCATTTTTCAATGCATTTGCCATAGTGTATCGCATATTTCAAAAACGTAACCTTACGGAGAGAATCGTATTCGTAGCTTCTGGAAAGCTAGGGCTGCCTGCTAATGCTGCGAGAGCATTTGCCATGGGAGCAGATGTGATTAATGTCGCGAGAGAAGCTATGATGAGCATAGGCTGTATACAGGCCCAACTGTGCCATACGAATCACTGCCCTAGCGGAGTAGCTACTCAAAGTAAATGGCTACAGTCTGGTATTGATCCAACGCTAAAATCTGAGCGTTTTTATAATTATGTGAAGTACTTCAGAAAAGAGCTAGTTCAGTTAACGCACGCTAGCGGATATGAACATCCTTGCCAGTTTAAAATGACAGATATACTCACCACGACAAATGACCAGCATCTTATGAGGAATATGGAAGAAACCTATGATTATAAGAAAACTCCTGTTGAGTTTGATGGCATGAATGAACTAGCAGCTTGCTCTCACCTCGGAGGGATTAAGCATTAAAATAGAGGGTCATCCTCATCTTCATCGCCTTCTCCTTCATCCGAAGTGTTGTTATTTTCATAGTTTTTGCAGTCGATGTCTATTGACATTTCTATTTTAGGTTTTTTGAAATGACCCCGACCATAGTTACTTTCTTTATCTGCGTATACAGAAGACATATATTTTCCAAAAATAGGAAGAGCCATGTTTGCTCCTTGACCATAAGCAGTATTTCTGAAATGGACATTTCTCTCTTCGGCACCTACCCAGCATCCACTAACTAGATTTGGAGTGATTCCCATAAACCAACCATCTGAGTTTCCTTGTGTTGTACCAGTTTTACCACCTATAGATACATTACCGGGGATACTGAATCTGCTGCTACGTAGTCTAGCTGCGGTCCCACCTCCCATTGTAACTTTTTCTAGCATCTTACAGATTACATACGATGTTTGTTGGCGTATAGCTTCTTCTTTTTTAGGGGTGAATTCTTCCAGGATGTTTCCATTCTTGTCCTCTATACGAGTGACGAAAATGGGTTCTACGAATGTCCCGCCATTTACGAATGTACCATAAGCTCCTACCATCTCAAAGACAGAAATATCCATAGTCCCTAGGCATATAGAAGGGTAAGGTTCAAACTTACTATCATCTATTCCCATTTTGCCAGCGGTTTGTTTTACTACCTCGGCACTATTTGGACCTAGACGTTTCATCACTCGAGCAGTGATAGTGTTTATAGATTTTTGAAGACCTTCATAAAAACTGACTTCGTCAGGAACTCTACCAGAATTAGAAGGAGACCATTCTTTACCATTTCCATATTCTACAATTACCGGACCGGTACTTTCCACCTCACATGGATGAAGCTTGTCGTCATCTAGTCCTCTGGCATATACTAGTGGTTTGAATGTTGACCCTACTTGTCTTGTAGACTTTTTATTGACGTGGTCGTATTTGAAGTGCGTATGATTGATGCCTCCTACCCAAGCCTTGATATGTCCTGTCTGAGGTTCAAAACTCATGAATCCGGTGTGAAGTATCTGCTTAGTATACTTAAGAGAGTCCATTGGACTCAATACAGTATCGATATCACCATTCCAGGAGAACAGTGTCATAGGAATTGGCTTGTTGAGATAGAAGTCTATAGAATCCTTATCACTATCGTGTAGTCGCTTTAGCTGTCTATATCTTGCAGACCGCTTGATCATTCTAGCAGGATATTCAGGGTCAGCTACTGCATTCCCTTGATCGTCTTCTTTGTACCACGGGTCTCTTTTTCTTCTTCTGGTTTCATCCCAAAACTGCTGCTGAAGCTTTGCCATATGAGCAGAAACTGCTTTTTCAGCATATTCTTGAAGTTTCGAATCTATGGTGGTGTATACTTTAAGCCCATCTTCATAGATGTTGTACTTAACGCCAGTTTCTTTGGCATATTCTTTAGTCCAGGCCTTCATCCATTTTTTAAGATACGAACGGAAGTAGGTAGCCATTCCGGTGTTATGGTCTACGTGCTTATAATCTGTTACGAGAGGAAGCTGTTTCAGACTATCTCTTTCGGCCTCTGTGATGTAGTTGTACTTGGCCATTTGTCCGAATACCACATTACGCACCCATTCTGCATTTTTAGGATTGCGTACAGGGTTGAATCGAGTGTTTGCTCTTAGCATTCCAACAAGGACTGCAGATTCCTCTATTTTAAGGTCTTTGGTTTTCTTATTGAAATACTTTTTAGATGCCGATTTGATGCCAAAACTGTTTCCATATGGTACAGTATTGAAATACATAAGGATGATTTCATCTTTTGTATATCTTTTTTCAATTTCTACAGCTACGAACCATTCCTTTATTTTTTGTATTACGGTGAAGAAGAAGCTTCTTTTTTCTCTTGGAAATAGGTTTTTGGCAAGTTGCTGAGTTACTGTACTTCCTCCTCCATCTCTTCCTAGTCTTCCAACTGCTCTTAATACTGCTTTGCCATCGATACCGCTATGATCAAAAAAACGTGCGTCCTCCGTCGCTACCAAGGCATCCTTCAGGTGCTGCGGAATATCTTCATACCTGCTGTTTGTTCGATCTTCTTGGAAGTACATTTTTCCCAGAATGGATGCATCAGAAGCATAAATCTCAGAGGCTAATTTTGTTTTTGGATTTTCAAGTTCTACCGTGTCAGGTAGTTTGCCCCAAAGACCAAATCGAATACTCGCTAAAAAGATAAGCACCAATAAGAATCCATAGGCAAACAGCTTCCAAAGTGTTTTTACGATTCTAGAACTAAAGGGCTTTTTTTTTGCAACTTTCTTTTTAGCAGTCATGATTACTTGTATTTATTATTGAAAAAGGTCAAATAGTCATCCTCTTTCTTAGTCTTAATGAGTAGTCTAAAATTGGATTCAGATATAGAGTACATGCTAACATTCTCTAATCCCGCATTCTTGAGGAAACTCATGCTCGATTTCATTTCAGTGTGATATTGTATGGATTGTTTCACATTGTCAAATTGTTTGATGTAAAACAATTGTTTGTCTCCAAATACAATTGACTTGATAGCAAAAGATTTGCTTGGGAAAAACTGATCATTATAATTCCCAAGTTGGATTTGGACCTTGCTTTCATCGCTTGTTTTTCCGGTTAGGACATAGTAGTATTTACCATTTTCTTCTGCTGAGTAAATTGATGAGGTTGTTTTTTCTTCTTCGGTCAGTAGTCGGATAGTGTAGGACGCCATTTCACCTACTTCTGTGCCTGCATAAGCCTCTTTGATAACTTCCAGCTCTTCTATGTAGGCCTCTTTCCCCTCTGTTTTTCCCACTGTCAATGCGAAAAGGTAATCTATTTTTCCTTGAATAGAATTTCCGGCATAGTTTTCATCTATCTGTTTTTTTATCGTTTTAACTTGTGTGAAATCGTTAGCGGAATAGGCAGAGTACATCGACTCGTATAAAGCAATAACCTCTCCGTCACTATTGTCTTCTTTGATTTCTTTTGAGTTTAGGACACTGTTGTATGCTGTTTCAGGAAACTCATCGGCTACTTGTTTAGCATACGCATCTGCAGCGGCACTGTCGCCTAGTTCTGTTGATGCTTTTGCGAGATAAAACAAAGCTTCGGGTTTGTGTATAGTTGAAGGATACTTGTCCAGGAGCAAATTGAAATTGATTTTAGACTTGTTGTATTCTTTCAAATCATCAAAATATATTTTCCCAATTCCTAGATAGGCTAATTGGATTTTTTTGTTTGCTACTAATTTGGCCGTGGCACTAAATGGGATACTAGTGTAGTATTTTCTCTTATCTGCATCTATGTCTTTAAGTGCTTCGTTTTGTTCATCATCGTCTGAACTCACATATGTGTCAGGGTCATCATCAGCTGATTCATCTTTGTTGTCGTCTTCCCCTTGGAAAGCATCTTTCATCAGACTTTTGTTTACAAATCTCCAGTAGTCACCGTGTTTTCGGTTCCCCCAAAGTCTCTTAAAGTCGTTTTCTCCCCGGGCTACAGTTGTAGTACTGTAAAAATACCACGATCCGTCTGAAGGTTGGTTTGGAGTCCGTGGGCTACCGCCACCAGCAGAAGCGTTAAGTTTGTTCTGTTCTCTTTCTATCTCTTCTTGTTCTTTAGCTAGCCTAGCTTTTTCTGCTTCCGCTTCGATTATAGAGTTGATACGACGATCGAGTACATTTCTATCGAGATTACTCAGGGCTATTAAACTATCTTGATTTCTTATGGTCTCGATGTTTTCTATAAGCTTAGAAAGAATACTGTGCTTAGCCTTTATCTTATCACTATCAGGATATTTATCCGGGATGATAGCTACCGAACTGTCATAGTAAGCTTGTGCTGCATTATAGTCTCTATTTTGAAAAAAGTAGTCTGCCAAAAAGAGATAAGTCTTAGTACGCTGTGTATTGTTTTTACTCGCACTACCTGCAGATTGCCTCATATAGTCCAAACCTGCTTCTTCTCTTCCTTGGTTGAATTCTAGTTTTGCAAGCTCAAAATATATTTGATCATAGTATTCTATGTTCTTGTCGTCATTGAGCATTCTCTTTAGGTATTTTATAGTTTTCTGAGATCCTTGGCCTCCAGCTTCTGCAGTACTTTTAGCCATACCAAGATTTGCTTGAAAAACATACTTGTAAGGAGCATTCATACGAAGTACCTTCACAAAATGATCATTTGCTTTCTCATATTCTTGGGACCTTAGGTTGAGTTGACCCAAGACAAAATGTGTCCTGTAGCGGAGGGTTTTATCTTTAAGCTTAGTTAGTCCCTCATTCAGCAATTCTATAGCTTCTGCTTTTTTTCCTTGCTTTGCCATTAGGTCACCCGCTGATAGATACAGATGAGTGGTAAAGTCTTGTGACGTAGGTTTAAGCTTTTTAAGCAAGCTGTATATCGCTTCAGCATCATCTAGTTTGTCTTGCTGTATGTATGCTTTCATTAGCCATAATTGACTCAGAGCTTTTATATTTTCGTCTGTGAAGCTATTGTTTACAAATTGAAAAGTTTCCCTTGCTGCATAATAATCGCCACTAAAAAACTGAGTTTGTCCTATGATGAAATATGCATCATCTGCCCATTTACTTCTAGGTTTATTTTGAATCACCTTGGAAGCCTTTTTCATGGTTTCTTCCATGGCTCCACGCAGTGCTTTTGCGTCAGCTTTGGTGCCGTACGGATATATGGCTAAGATTTCGTTGAAATCGTCTACTTGTTTTTCACTCAACTGAGCAATCGAAGCCTCAAGTTTTTGTTCGGCATTGAAATAAATATTGAAACGTGCGATCATATTATTCCAATTTCGTTTCAACCAAGGATCTTGATGTTGTTGGGCCATTGTTTGATGTGCTCCACACGTGAGCAATACAATCGCTATATATTTAGTTATCTTCAAATCTGATATTCCTATTAACTTTGCACCCTTCTAACTGAGAAGAGAGCAAAAATATTTCAATTCCACGGCAATCATTGTTAAAAATTGGGTTCTTTCCGAAAAAAAATATCAACTAGGTTTAGAAATAGGTACAGAATCATTCTACGACAGGATGAAAATCTAGAAGAAAAGGTGTCGATGATTTTGACACCTTGGAATGTATTAGTTGCTGTTTGTAGTGTGTCTCTTTTGTTTGGGGCACTAATTTACTTTTTGCTCGCATATACTCCACTAAATTATATTTTTCCTACAAAAAGTGCCAAGTACAGTAGTCAAGAACAATATAAGATGATGCTTAAAATAGATTCATTAGAGACTAGCCTTTATCAGCTAAAGTTGCAATCTGATGTTTTAGGTAAAGTGCTCGCTGGAGAAGAAGTAGATATAGATCTCTCAGAAATGCAAGAGACTGACGAGACTGAAGAAGTGCAACAAGAAGTCACTGAAAACCCTGAGCCAGAAGTAGCTATACGTCAGGCAGAGGCTACGCCACAAGATTATAGTTTTTATATTCCACTGAATGGTGTGATTACGGATACATTTAATCTAGATAGAAAACATTTAGCAATAGATATCTCAGCTAAGAGTAAGTCGGTTATAAAATCTATCCAAAAAGGAACAGTGATATTTAGTTCTTGGACACCGGGAGGAGGACACACGATGCTTATTCAGCACCCCAATGAGTTTATCTCAGTATACAAGCACAATGCTGTACTACTCAAAAAAGAAGGGAGTTTTGTCAAAGCAGGAGATGCTGTAGCGTTAGTTGGTAATACAGGAGAGTTGTCATCTGGGCCTCATCTTCATTTCGAATTGTGGAAAAAGGGATTAGCTGTAAACCCCCAGCAGTATATAAATTTTTAAGATTAGAACATGTTAAG
>JBMYYN010000067.1:0-9164 GCA_049609445.1 Bacteroidia bacterium
GAGATTTAGAGTCGAATTTATTGTGCAGCAAGGCTGAAGTTACATTCGTGCTTTTACAAGCTAAGACGGGTAAACCTGAGACTATATCCAATGAAATCATTGAACGATTTAATAGACTAGCAGAGAACAAAGATGCTTAAGAAAGTTGCAAAATGGTTATTTGAAGACGTCTGGGGATGGAAGGTGGAAGGGGAACTGCCAACTATAAAAAAGTTCTTAATCGTAGTGGCACCTCATACAAGTAATTGGGATTTTTTGGTCGGTGTCCTTTTTAGGAAGTTTACAGATGGCTTTGATCCTAAATATATAGCTAAGAAAGAGCTGTTTGTATGGCCTATTGGCTTTATATTTAGAGGTTTAGGAGGTTATCCAGTAGAGCGTTCTAAAAACACAAATTTGGTAGATTCTATAGTTGAAGTGTATAATACAAACGAGGAGTTTTGCACGACAATCACGCCTGAAGGCACACGTAGCTACAGCCCTAAGTGGAAGACTGGATTCTATCATATTGCCAAAAAGGCGAACGTACCTATTATGAGAGTTGCATTTGATTTTAGTACGAAAACGGTGATTATCGACAAGCCGTATCTCATAACCAAGGATGTAGAAGAGACGGTGATAGAGTTTAAAAAGTACTTTAGTAAGTATAAAGGTAAAAACCCTGAAGACGGAGTAAAATGGCCAGAATGAAAATAACATTGCCTGATCAGTGGCAATTCAAAACAGAGATTAAAATTCGTGTTTCTGACCTCAATTACGGAAACCACCTTGGAAATGAGAAGTTTCTAACTTATGCACAGGAGGCTAGGGTAGAGATGTTTGCCAAGTATGGATTCACTGAGTTGGATTTTGGAGGAGTTTCTCTTATTCAAGCGGATGCAGCACTGACCTACAAAGGGGAAGGGCATCTTGGGGATAAAGTGCAGATAGAAGTTTCTGCTGTGCGTTCAGGAGGATCATCGTTCAACGTATTTTATCGATTTTTTAACCTGACTAAAGACAGACTTATGGCTGAAGTGCGAACAGCAATAATTTGTTTTGACTATGAAAAAGGAAGACCTGTAGCTTTACCTGAAGCTGCGTTGACTTCAGGAATATTTTTGGAATAATATCACTTAGCTTCTTTGTAGTAAATCTAATCTTAGAACCGTAATATTGCCGGCTGAAATGTGGTTTAGCTTTTTTTCAAACGTCTTAACTTTTGTGGTGGCAACAGGCCTGTGCTTGACGATTGGTCGTACCTTTACATCTAAGTATTTTTACACGTTTGTATTGCTCACGGGAGTTTCTTCATTGGTGGCTGCATTTGGGCATTTAGAAATATTGGATTTGACCTTACAGAAGGTTCTATTATTTACTTCTAGAGTATTGAATATGATAGCTATCTATTCATTTGCAACTGGAGCTTTTAAGCATTTTGGTTATTATGAAAACAAAGGTTTGAGAATCCTTAATCCAGCACTTATTGTTGGAGCAGTGGCTTGGCTTGCGTTGACCAATGTGTTTACTCCAGTGATGTTGTACGGTGTGGTAGGGATGTTACTCTTTGGGCTATTATCATTTGTTCGGAATTATACTGCTAACAAAGAATCTTATTTACTCGTCATAATAGGCGTTTTGTTTATAGCGATGTCCGCACTCAATTTTGCTATTTTTAAACATCACGAAACGTATATAGCTGCTGATGTTAGTCACTTTCTGATAGCTATATCTATGATTTTCATATCTTTCGGCTTTCGAAAAATGAAAATCAGTTTGAATGAAAATTAAATTATTAATCCTACTCTTCATAAGTTCCTTAAGTGTAACTGCTCAGGTAGCAAACCAAAATGTACAAGATTCACTGCTTATTCGTCAGATTTTTGACGAGGCATTGAGCAACGGAAAAAGTTACGACCAATTATACTTCCTATGCAAATCCATTGGACATAGGCTTACTGGAAGTCCTCAAGCTGATGATGCCATAGATTGGGCCAAAGAGGAAATAGAAAATTACCAGACTACTAGAATAGAACTTCAGGATGTAGATGCTACGAAGTGGATAAGAGGTTCTGCCGAAGAAGTTAGAATAAATGGTACCATCAATCGGAGACTGGACGCCTGTGCTTTAGGTGGATCTATAGGAACCAAAGGAGAGCTACGGGCAGAAATCATTGAGATAAAAGGAATCAAAGACTTAGAAAACTTCAAAAGAGAAGATATAGAAGGGAAAATTGTCTTTTTCAACGAGCCTATGGACCCTAAATTGATAAACACCTTCAATGCATATGGAGCTTGTGCATCTCAAAGATACTATGGTGCTGTTGAGGCTGCCAATTATGGAGCAGTAGCAGTTTTTGTACGGTCACTTACTACACTTACTGACGAACACCCTCATACTGGAAGTATGTCTTATAAAGAAGGAGTAGAGAAAATACCTGCGGTAGCGATTAGTACTGAAAGTGCGGAGTTCTTACATACAGATCTTCTTACAACTAAAGTTTTTGGGACATTGGAGATGAATTGTAGGACCAGTGAAGAAAGAGCATCTACACATAACTTGATAGGAGAGATAAAGGGCTCAGAAAATCCGGAGAATATTATTGTGTTTGGTGCTCATATAGACTCGTGGGACAAAGGAGAAGGAGCTCATGATGATGGGGCAGGAGTAGTCCAATGCATGGAAGTGCTTCGTCTACTTAATGAAGTGGGCTATAAACCAAAAAACACACTGAGGATGGTTCTCTATATGAACGAAGAAAATGGAAATCGAGGCGGACACGCGTATGCAACCGCTGCCAAAGAAGCCAATGAGAATCACATCTTTGCTTTGGAGACAGATAGAGGAGGATTTTCACCTAGAGGGTTTAGTATAGACGGCACAACTGAACAAGTAGATAAAATTGCTGTTTGGAGTGAACTCCTAAAACCGTATGGATTGCACTATTTCGAAAAAGGGTATGGTGGAGTAGATATAGGGCCTCTCAAATTCAAAGACAATAAAATAAACCCAAAACTCATCCTCATAGGATTATACCCAGACCCACAGAGATACTTCGACTACCATCATAGTGATGACGATGTATTCGAAAACGTGAACCAAAGGGAACTAGAACTTGGTGGAGCAAGTCTGACCAGCTTAGTTTATCTTTTGGATAGGTACTCTACGGATTTTGAGTAAGGAATTCTTTATCTCTCTAGCTTATCCAAGAAGAGGGCAACTGTTCTGGGGCTAGCAGTTCTTATTCTAAATCGCCCATCATTCATTTTAGGACCTTTGTCTTTGATGATATCATTGAATTCTTTGTCTGTACTAGCCACAGTTATGGAGCCCATGTAATAGTCTATGTAGAACCAGTCGTACTTACTTGCTTCGAAGTACATGGTGTATCGAGTACTACTTCTACGTTTAGTTACAGCTATCTTAGATTCAATAACTTTATTTATCTGTTTGCCGTTGATCGTAGCTAGATGAATAGGATCTTTACCTATGAATTGTTTTTTGTATGGCACATATTCTAAGTTCATCTGCGAGATTAGAATGTTTCGATCCAACTCTCCTTGAGGATAAATCTCCCCATTTGCTGAGACCATTTCCATAGCCTTATTGTATTTTTTATCGTCGAGATATTCGGCTACAGCTTTATCTACCATAGTATTGTCGTTATCAGCTACATCATTGCCATCTGATTCATTGAGTACATAGATCATTCGGTCATAACATTCTTCTGGAAGACGTATGTTCAATGCTAGAAGGCTATGTATACTAAATGTGGTATCTTGAGGATTTTTCTCCAAGTTTCCAGCCATTATTCCATTGAAGTGCTCATCCTTATCCATACCAAAGTTCAGTTTACCTTCACTATAGATTACACCTGTTTGATCATTGTATGATAAGTAGCTTCCACGACGAGCTCCTTCAAGGAGTTTCATGGAGTCTCCTACATAGAATGTCTTTTTATCTTCGTCATAGAAGAACACACCTGTGTCCGAAGTAAGCTCAATATCGGCATAGCTACGTTTAAAGTTGAACATAGAAGGGTAGACGTGTATAGAATCATTAGCGACACTCACAGCAGCATACATCTTACGTCTATCTTCATTGAGTATTTCTGTAGAAGGGATGATTACATTTTGAGGATCAGGTTGTTGTCTGTATCTGAACCAAGCACTTGGATACTGTTCGAAAGAGTGCAGAGGCTTGACATATCCATGGAATAAGATATCCTCCTCATTACTATGTAGTTCAATATTGCCTTTATAAGCGATTTTTGGACTTACCTTGAACTGAGCAGAGTCAGAGATACTTCCCTTGGCAATGATTGTAGTATCACCTCGGCCTTTTACCCTCATTTCACTATAGCGGACTATCTGGCCTGTGTTATGTTTATCCTTGTACTTATATGACGCCGCACCACTTAGAGCATATCTTCCAGCTATCTTTATGTCTCCATCAAAAAGTTCGTGATGTTTTTCTGATCTAGAAGCTAGCATTTTGGACTTTTTGAGTCTCTGCATATCCGCATCTTCATGTATTTCTACCTTTCCTTTGTGAGGAAATATTCTACTATCTGCTACATCAATATATGGAACTTCTTCTGCATAGATGATACCGAGTTTCATGTCAAACAGTGCATTTGTGCTTTGGAAACGTAATCCTTCCTGCTCGTACTTTTTAGATACAAAATACGATTCGGTATCTGCTAGTCGGGGACCTTTGTCTAACTCAATGGTCTGAGCGTCCATATCCCACGTATACTCATCCATAGAGCTTGCATACGCATTGAAAGGGAAATCCGTGAGTTTGCCAACTTCATTAGCTTTAAATTCTCCAATTCTAGTCGTGAAATCAACGTGAGACTTTACATTGTAAGAGGCAAAAGCGATTTTGTCATCAGAAATAGCACCAATTTGAATCTGTGATTCTAAAGCATCTACCACATTTGGCTTGTATTTCATATCCTTTGAAGTCAGTGTAGCATTCTCCCAGGTCAAAACTCCATTTCCTGCAATCTCTTTACTGGTTTGGACAAGATTTCCTTTAAACTCTTGGTTGTCTCTTAGTACCTTAACTGTATGGTCGTTTGTGTTGATATACATTGAGTCATTGTGAGGAACCCATTTGGTCAAAACATCAGATGCAAAAACATTTGGGTACCTGTCATTTTCATTTACGGTATAAGACTCTGCTACAGCTGTGGTATAGTCAGGGGTTAGTAGTATGTCTTCAGACGTGATCTTGGCTCCTTGATAGTCTATGTTTCCCTTTGCGGTAAAACCTGATTCGCTTAGTTTGACGTCTATTTCTCCTTGACCTAGTCCTCCGTACATAGGATATCCTCCTACAGGGCTAGTTTTTTCGAAGCCAAGTGAATAGTCATCCATAATCTTTGCTTGATACCTGAACTCAGGGATGATTCCAGCAGATACAAATGTTCCAGGAAAATTTAGTTCTGCAGTGGTGAAGTTATCCAAATTTTCAATTGTGAACGGGTCCACTTCAAATCTGAATCGTTCTTTGTCGTACACCCCGCCATGAATACTTTTTTTATCATAGGAGATAATAGCTCCTTTCTTACTGGTAAATCGAGGGTATTCCGGATAGTTTTCTAGTCCAGACTTATTGTTAGATTTATCTATTTCTAAGGTACCATTAATGTCTCTCAGTACTGATTTTACGGCAACCAATCTGTTTCTATTGGACAGATCTTCCGTGAAGATGACCATTTCGTCAATCTTGTCTGATGATATATCAAAGTCAAAATAGTCGAAGTCAAATCGTTTAGCGTAGAAATCAAATTTTCCAGCGGTAAGCTTACCACCAAATTCCATTCTTCTCTTGTTTTTGAGTATCACTTTTTGTTCGTGAGGAAAAGCATATACACTCTGACTATCACTAAATCTGAAGGCTCTGACTCCTTCTAAAACAAATGTATTGTTGATGAGGTTTAAGAATGCATTAGACCTTGCAGATATAACTGAAGAGAAACGAATAACATCGTAGTCAGCGAGTTTCATATGTGAAAGAACAGCGTGGTCCAGTTTCTTTCTCACCTTGATCATATCCGTTGCTGGGTTAAAAAAAATGTATCCTAGATCGGCAAGCTCAACGATTTGAGCTTTTAAGTACATCGGTTTACTACCCATCCAGGCGGCGTATTCTGTGAATGTAAATTCTCTAAGACGATGTCTAATGACAAAATCACGCATCTTGGACAGCGGATGGTACTTGAGCATGCCTCGAGGGATCTTATCATACCTTACCTCCTTATAAAAGTCAGCAGATTCTATAATGGCTTTGGCATCTTCTCCTGCCATATCAAATTCTATTTGTGGTAATTCTAGCTTCCAAACTACCTGATCTACATAGATCTCTATCTGATGATCATTATTGAAAAAAGGTGCTCGTTCAAGTCCTTCTTTACCTCGAGTCATCACAAGTGTCTTGTTATTCAGATTGAGGTTGACATTGAGTTTTGGATGAAATATTCTTCCACTATCTGTTAGAATTTCTACTTCAGATGCTAAAGATGTGATTTTAGCTTCTTTCATACTAAAATACTCGGACTTAGCTGTCACGCGGAGTTGCTTCTTGTAGTATATTTCAAGTGTAGATGGATTTTCGGCAGAACCATTTGCAACGATTTCTGCTCCATTCATCGCATATCCTCCTTTGAATTTCACCGTATTGTCCAAGTAGGAGCCTAATTCAAGATCTTTTCTAAAAGAGACAAACTTTGGGAACTTGGATTTATTCAAATTTTCTTGAGAGATATTTCCTGCACTTGAGACTCTATCCCTAAGCGAGCCATACAGTTGATTTGAAAGGAAGTCGGTATTCGTGAATAGAACAGTATCTACGTTCAATTCAGCTACAGCAAATTTCACTTTATACCTTCCTTGTATGTCGGCATAGATGTTGTCTTTTCCAAAACCTACGCGTTCCCAGGTTACTCGACCTTTGGAACCTTCCCACTCGTCAGTATCCAAGAAATAACTTCCTGAAGTACCATAAACTACCATTCGATCCACATCTGCTTGACAGACTAGATCTATATCTCTAAATGCAATTTGAACTCTGTTTCCCTCAAATATGAATCTATAATTGTCGTCAGAGCTATACCATTTTTTAGAAGAGGAGGAGTATATCGTGTTGTCTTTAAATAGATTTCGAGAAGCGGTGATAAGGGTCAAAAACGTCTTATTTCCACTGTTTATGGCTGGGATAAGAGATTTAGACCAACTAATGTACTTGGGCTCTTCGATAGAATCCTTGGCATACAACATTGTTTCTGTAAAAAGAACAAAAGATGGTATACGCAGATCATTCATAAGCATATTATTGACTACATTGATGATGTTCCGTTGTTCTTGAACCACAAATTCAGAAGAGTCCCACTTCATCGTGAATGTCTTCATAATGGCATCGCTTCCTTTTGTGTTTTCAGTCGCGATGTATTGATTGAATTCCGTTATGAATTTTGCGGGATTACGAGAAAAACTTCTAGGCTGAGCAAAAGCAGCAATAGACCAGAAGCTCAAGGCCATAGTTAGTAGAAAATTTTTATATCTCATGCTGTTCTTCAAAAATAAATTGGGTTTGAAGCCAATTGTTATCAGTGTTCTTTTCTATAAGTTTCAATCCCTGTTCCGAAGCTTCATTTACGAGCTGTTCTAAATCCGTGTCTAAGAAACCACATAAGATAAGATGACCGTCTTTATTGAGTTTAGAGACGAATTGAGGAAGAAGATTCAGATTTATATTCTTTACGATGTTACTTACGATTATGTCAAATTTTTCGGTCAGGTGTGTAATATTATCACCTTGTATTACTTCAACGTTTTGGGCATTGTTTAATTGTACATTTTCCGTTGCATTATCCACAGAATGAATATCGTAATCAATTGCCACTACTCTTTTAGCTCCTTTTTGAGAAGCGAGGATAGCGAGAAGTCCACTGCCACATCCCATATCGAGTATGTTCTTACCTGTACAATCAAGTTTTTCTAATGATATAGCACTTAATCGTGTAGTCTCATGATGTCCCGTACCAAAAGCCATTTTAGGGACAACGACTATATCATGCTTTACATCTTTTGCTGGGTGAAACGGAGCTCGGGCATGAATGTGCTCACCCAAGTCTGCGTCTTTGAAATTTTCTTCCCACATGGAGTTCCAGTTAGTCTCTGGGACATCCACAATCTCTGTTGGTTTGAATCCAAAAGGACTGAGTGTATTGTTAAGTTCTGATTCACTAAAGTCACTCTTGTTGCAATATGCTATAATCTTCCCATCTTCATATGAAGTGCCTGTGTAGCCAATTTCATTGAGTAGAAATGATATAGTCTCTTCTATATCTCTTTCACAAAGTATATGTACTGCGATGTAGCTCATAATTTACCTAAGTACAATTATAATCTCTCCGAGTTGTACGATTAAGGCTTTGGTTAAGATGTTGGTAAATGAGTATATATTAACTCTTTTATTGAGCAATGTAAATACTTATTCTATTGCGTAGACGTCTGCACAATGCTAGACATCTAGTACTTAAATAATGGCTACCTATGCTGGTCTATTAGGATAGCATTCCCATCCGGGTCTGATATAGCAATGCTTGCTGGACCTGTTGAGGATTCGTCTAGAGGTATACCTATGGCCACCTTCTTAGATTTCAGTTCTTTTTGGATGTCTCTAATGTCTTCAAAGTGCTCTAGATTTTGAGCTTTTTGATCCCATCCCGGATTGAATGTAAGAATGTTTCCTTTAAACATACCTTGGAATAATCCGATAACAGTGTTTCCATTTTTCATGATAACGTAGTTTTGGTCAAAGTTTCCACCTGACTGTTTAAATCCAAGTTTTTCATAAAATGCTTTTGAAACCTTGAGGTCCTTGACACTCAGACTAACAGAAAATGCTCCTAATTTCATTGTTCAAAGTTAGGAGCATTTTTTGTTTAAGATTATAATTTTAAGCGACTTTAGTTTCGTTTAAAGGACTAATTTAAGAAGCTTTCGTCAGTTTGTTCCAAGTGTAAAATGAAACTGAGAGGAAAATAAGGGCCAATACTGCTGCGGCATAGTTTCCATCACCCACATACGTATGTGCCCCTAGAGCCAATAGAAAGTTATAAAAGAAACCAGCAAAAGCCCATTGTTTCAATGTTTCTGATTTGTTGGTCCAG
>JBMYYN010000068.1:0-8740 GCA_049609445.1 Bacteroidia bacterium
GTCTACCAAAGAGGAGCTGGAGATGAGAATCAAAGGTCTAAAGGCTGCTGAAGTAGAAGCAAACAAAAGGTATAGAGATAGGCTCAAAAATGCAGATATAGGCGAATCTCTGAATCGAATCATAAGCCAAGTACAAGGAATGGTAGGTATCGTGGAAGGAATGATCCTAGAAACCGAAGTACAGATAGATGCTCTGAAAAACCGAAAGGAACTTGCATTTGAAACTAAGGAGAAAGCAGCAAACCTCATGAGAGCCAAGAAAGAGGAGCTAGAAGCTCTAGAGGCTACTATGCAAGCTGCAGAAACAGAACTTACTGAACTTCCAAACAACTCGGCTGAGTATACTGCACAACAGAAAAAAATTGCTGATTTAAGAGAAGAACGTGCTCAACTAAAAGGTAAATACAACATTGCTTTGGGTATATTCCAATCTAAGGAAAGATTCGTAGACCAAATCGTAGTGCACCTGGAAGCTCAAACAACGACTAAAAACAATCTAAAACAACTTATAGGTCAACTAAAAAGTGATACTGAAGAGCGTGTGACCACATATGAATCTGGTCTACAACTGATCCAAGTCGCTACTGCTCAAGAAGCTGCTTCGATCTACGAGGAGGCTGGTGTCAAAACCGATCAAAAAATAACTGAAATCGCTGCCAAAGTGTTAGTAGGGTCTGAAAAAGACAGAATAGCTCGTACTAAGAAACATCCAGAACGTATGTCTGAGTTGCACAAAGTGCTTGTGGCAATGGCCGAAGCTACAGCTAAGTATAAAGCAGAAGATGCTAAAATAGTAGAAGCTCATAGTAAGAAGTTTGGTCTAGACGTGACTGAGACTTTCTCTAGTACACACGAAAAAGGAGGAAATGATCCGGCTCCTGAGCCAGTTAAAAAGGATGAAAATTCAGTAGACGGTTTGCTAGACTAAAAAAGAGTAATTGAAAAGCTTCGACATAAACAATCATTTTAGCGAATTAGACAGGAGTATATTAGAAGGTGAAAACGTATACACAGATTACTTTAACAACCTAAAGTTTAGTTTAAACTCATTACTTAGTTCTCTAAATCACTTCGCAGTTGACAGTCCAATGGAGTTGGATATTGTCAAGTCTTATTGCCAAAAATTTCTGAATACAATAGAAGTATTTAGACTGAAATATGCTTTTGATGAAAACAATCAAATGCTTGTGGATCTTACCGAATCTGGGTTTCCAAACTTCTTAGAATTCAAACGACTTACTGATGATATGAATACTAAGACTGCTAAGCTCAGTAAACTTCCGAGCGTAGACTCTATCAAACAAAATATACTAGATAGTCTCATCAGAAATAAGAAAAACCCCACCAAGCTGTTGAAGCAACTGAGTTCAGTATGCTATTTGTCTAAGCTTAATCGTACCAACTTATTCTTTGAATTTACTCCGGGCAAATTAGAATTGCTCAAGGAGATCGACAATAAGGATAAGCAAAGGAGATACTTATATAGCTGGGGGTCGTATGATAGTGTAACGAATAGACCTTTTATCTATGTGATGGTTTTTGACAATACATTGGTAACACGAAAAACAAACAGTGATGTCAAAAAAGACAGAGACTTTATCGATGTAATCAGACGAATCACTCACAATAGTGCCCCACTCAAAGTCATTGCCTCAGATATAGACGAGTCTTTTGAAGCTATACACCCAAAAGTACTCAAGCGAATAGACATAGGGCCAATCTTCGGGCAGTACGCTCAAGATGATCATTTCTACACGAAAATGCTTCGTGAAAACTTTAATAAAGAAGACTTTGTCTTCACCTACAACACAGAAATAATATTTTCTGTTGGAGAAAAACGAAACTCTAGCTTCCTATCAACAGGGGACTTAAGACAGATTTTTCAGGTAGATGAATCAAACAAAGACTGCATGGATAGAATGATTTCTAAAATGCACAAATACCTAATCACATCACATCCCGTGCTGCAGTACATTACTGAGAATAACCCAGAGATAGTCAAAAACCTTTCTGCTCCTCCACATGTATATAGCACCTAAGAACTAATGGAAAAAAACGACTCTGCACTCATCGCGATAAAAGAAGAACACATCCTTGGACACAAGGATGAAATAACTGGATTTTTGAAACAGGTCTCATGGACACCTGATAGCAAAAAATCTAAATCAGACATAGACCTAAGTTTTCTAACCTCAACGAGTAAAGCACTAGGGATAAACGAACCCGACAACATATCAATCCTAAAAGAAGCGATACGAATAAGTGACGACAGAATCCTTCTTTCTAACACCTGTAACGTCGTACTAAATGCCATAAGAAGAGGATACGGTCTCGGAAAACACCTGGCTGATTTGTATGCAAAAACAAGCGGATTAGAGTTATTAAAGCAAAAGAATGATTTAGGCAATTTGCATCAGTCTGAACTTCCGGAATTTCACGACAAATCTCAGACGCAAACTGCTGTTTTATTGTTCTCTTCAGCATCTATGATTCTTCATGAACTGTCTAGTGTAAGATCTGATGAAGTGTCATCTATTCAAATGGATTTTGGTGGCATACCAGAGGTAGTTTTGAATAGACCTTCACGTGGTGTACAGTGTAGTCTATACTACTATGCAGCATATTTAGAAAGATCTGGAGTAGTGCAGTCTGATTTGCATTTACTAAAACTTACTGAGTTGTATTTCGAAAGACTACTTGAAGAGATTCAAGCTAGAAAAGATGGGTTGAAATATTCAGATGCGTTTGTAAATAATCACTACAAGCTAGAAAACTCAGAATTCATCGTACAAGGGTTTGAAAAACAATCATCAATATCTGTTAAGGGAATCACATTTAACCCTACACAGATGGAAGACATCGTCGCCAACAAAAAAGCTAAACACCTATTCAAGCGATATGCTGAAAGGCTAATGTGCTATGACATGGAGCGAAAAAAGAATCCATTGAATGACTTAGGTGGATTGCCTAGTGTGACTATGGCAGATGGAAAACCAGGGACAGGTAAAAGTATGCTTATAGCTGCTACAGCCACGATACTGCAAGAAAAGTGCGATATGCTTGGATACAATTTCTTGTTTTGGCCTATGCCCGAAAATATTGTGTCTACGTATCAAGGAGGTACAGCTGAGAGAGCCATGGAATGGTTCAAACCTATGCAGGATCCAAACAAAATCATTTTTGCTCCTATAGATGATGCGGAGAATAATCTAGAAGAACGTACCCGTCAAGGTGTTTCAGCAGGTGTGAGAGAGTTTATTGGTGTTTTCTTAAGAAATACTGAAGGAGCATATGCTATCAATTACGGTAACCGACTGATTAGTCTTTTTACAAATATCCCAGACCAAATAGATAAAGCTGTACTGTCGAGGATACAGATGAGAGCTTCTATGAATGGAGCCAATACTGCAGAGGACTTCATCGACCAAGACTACCTTTGGTGGAAAAAATACAACAAGATAGATGAGAACTTTGTGAACCTCACAAATCCATTGGACTACACCTACATGGACGCACAAAAGGCTGCCATGTCACTAGGAGAGCTTACAGCTGACAACTACTCGTTTGGAAATGATGAAGTAAAGCACCTATTTGACTCCACTGTGAGTAAATTTGATGTGAACTCCCACGAATTTTTTGGCGAGTTTTACACTGCCATACTCAAGAAATATCCGTTCTTCTCGTCCCGTGATTTGAGGAACATCCAAAAAGCGGTAGACGCTAGAATAATAGACTTTGACCTACCTGAAATATGGTGGGAAAAACCAGATGAGTTCTTTACAAAAGACTACGACACCAAACTAGTCATTCTGAAAGAGCTAATGAAAGAAAACATGAATGGGGTCACCTTTGGTCAATTGAGACTTTTTGAAGCGTTGAATTATGTAGAGAATGCTGTAAGAATCAATCAGACCGGAATACAGCGAGAGATAAAAGAACGTGCAAAACAACTCTATATACAAAAGCAAGCTAATGAAGCCATGCTGAAAGGAGATATCAATGATTAAGCTCATAGAAACTGGACTTTTTGGTAATAACCTAGTGGAAGTTAATTCTCCATTAATGGTAAAAAGATACAATGAATGCCTGTCAGATATAGGATTAAAAAACACTAAGCTAAAGAGTTTTCATATTGACGGATGGGGATGGAGTCCTGAAATATCAGAGGAGCAGAACGATCGATTTTACTTATCTCATGGAATGGCTAACCCTTATGGAATAATCATTAGTCCAAAACAGCAGGACTGTGCCATATATATGCCATATCATAGCTTCGATGTAGCAATACACCATACTATCTACTCGCAATACCAAAATCAAATAGCTGACATCACCTCACAATGTGGCTTGTGGTTTGAACTGGATCAAGAAATATCCGCATATCGCTCACCTCAAGACTTATTAATGATAGACTACATAGATGTGAATGTGACATCCGTAGATCGAGTGATGGAGGCGGCTCAAAAACAAAGAGCACTGATAAGAAAGTTTTATGATGTGAAGCAAGCTTGGTCAGACGCTTCACTTAGAGAAGAAATAATTCAAAGTAGTCAAGAGTATGGCGATTTGAGATATAGAAAATTTGACATACCGGTATTTCCATTTTCAGATGTAGACAACTACTATACGGTAGCGTTCGATGGTTTGTTTGTACTTAAGTCTCTAAAGAATACCAAGCCTGTTTTAGTACATACCAATAATGAGTCAAAGCTCTCTGCTGAAGAATCCCATAGCCATATGGAATACAACGTGGAAGATCCATTGCTTCTGAGCTATTTATATTCGAACAAGATTGTCTCTGATAGTGCCGAAAATTCCCAAGCTCAAAAAATACTCCTGGAAGTAGCAAAGGATTATACTTTAGTAAATGCCGCATTGTCATATGATAGCAGTATGAACATAGCAAAACTCTCGCGTACGCAAAAAAAGGGAGTGGTGAATCTGCTTATGAAAGAAGGCCAGCTTCCAGAAGAATATTTCGAGTTAGAACTACTAATAAATCGTTTAGACAATAACGAAAAAAGACCTTCGAAGATTTCTGACAAGGTACGAACTCTATTGTTACATCCTAGTTCAGATTTAAACAAAAATGACAAGTTGGTCGTATGGAAAATGCTCTGCATCCTAAACCAAACTAACCCTCTCCTCACGTATTTATTTGACAAGCCTAGTTTTTATACTCAGTACAGTAGTTGGCCTGAACAAATGCAGGTTTGGGTGATAGACCAGGTGCTTAAAAACAAGAATATTTATAACGACATTATTTAAAACATATGGATCCTATTCTCTCAATCATCGTCGGCTTTGCCTTTGGACTATTGTTCTTCTTCTTTGACCTCAAGGGAGGAAAGAAATGGTACAGAAAATGGCATAATTTGAGCAATAAAAACCCCTTGGAGGATGGCTCTCAAAAAGGATTTGTTCATCAACAACCGTTTTCCAAAAAACTGGTTCCGGCAATTTTTATTTTCGTTCTATTCAGTCTCACACTTTGGTACACTGGAAATCTCAACCCAATTGAAATTTTGATATCTGGAGGCCTATTGCTGCTGGCAACTATGGTTGCTTTTTACCTCGGTCCGTTATTGCTCAATATCTTACCAGCCAAAATGCAACAAGTAGGAGAAGCCATTGAAAAAATAGACGAACTAGAAGCTGGAATCAAACAACGCCAAATAGAAGTCCCTGAAAAAGTAGAAGTAAAGAAACCTGTAGAAAAAGCTCCTGAAAAAGAGAAAGAAATAGAACCCAAAAAGAATTGGAGAGATGGAGTCCAAGATTTTCTAGATAAATAATATGGAAGAACAAGATGAACAAAAATCAAGATTATACTGGATACTGTTTAATATTCGAAAAGGTATAGCCACTTTTATAAAATCAAGCTTCAAAAAGAGGCCTGTTGTCAGCATCCTAGTTTCACTTGTTTTACTCTATTTTCTTTTTGTCAGTAGGGGTTCGTTACAACCACTTTTCTTGACTGTTCGAAAATACTTTCTTCTAGTTGCTCTTATTTTACTGGTACTATGGCGATTTTCAAAAGGATGGAGTCTTAGAAGCACTTCACGAAAAATGGTAACCTCACTGCTACTTGTAGTATTCGCTTTAGGGGCTTGGTTCGGTGGACCGGGAGTCTATCGCTATATCAGTTTGTACTTCCACTACTCGAGTATCAACAAAGTAGCATTGGATAAATTTCCTACGACCAACTACGAAAGGATACAGCCCATAAATAGTGTCAAAACGCTGATCAATCAAGAAGCATTATCCGAAACGGAAGATGCGACTAGACCCAATTTTGTGCGAGGAACAGATGGAGAATACTATTATAGCTGTGCTGTGGGGCCTGCCCGTGATTACAAGGTGCAACAAATGACTAAGAACATGTACGAGATTCTTCATGTGCCTGCTGATTTACCTGCACCCGTTTTCTCAAAAAAATATCGTGACGATGTGAATTTCAATATTGGTGAGCTTCTACTTTTTAGCAAAAACACAACAAATGCAATAGTTAAAAGATTTGGCCTCTTTAAGTATCTAAACTACGAACCAACTGAACCTATATTCCTACAACAAGCAGAAAATGTATGGATACAAGTCGTACCACTTATCAGGTGGAAAGGCGTCATATTCCCAAGACCCGTATTTGGTGGAGTCTATTTGCTAGATGAAATGAAAGGTGATGACAGCTACTTCGAAAGGGTTCTCATAGGTAAAGGCACATTTGTATCACCAGAAAATATAAGTGAATACCCTGCGTTGGTAGGACAGAACTTACTACCAAAAAAAGTTGCAGAATTTACCGCAGAAAGCTTCAAATTCAGCAGTGGTTTCTTAGCTCCTATGCCATACTATCATCAGGACGATATTCGTATTCCTGACCTTCCTAATGATGTCAATCCACAGCCTTTTATCACATATTTCAACGTGAAGGGTGAAGGAAAAATCTATAACTTTTATGGTTTAGAACCCTTTCAAAAAGAAAAGAAAAGCTTAAGTCTAAGTCTGCTTATAGCTGGAGATAATGACGATGTGGTTTACTTCTTAGATCACCGAAAGAGAGATCAATCATACATCGGTAGTAGTGCGATATCTGCTAAGATTATAGAAAGCAAGAAAAACTATGACTGGAGTAAGAACTATCCCGCTGAGACTCGACCATTCGTAAGAACTGTCAATGGAAAAAGCAGGTTTATGTGGCTGAGTACGATCGTAACCAAAGCAGGAGAAAACAAAGACGACTATATCGCTGGTAGTATTCCAGAAATAACACTAACTGATGCGATCCATGGCAAAGTAGTATGGATAGACCAAGATAGCCTTATTAACAATAATTCTTGGATACACTTAGCTGAAAACGAGCTAAAAGACTATTGGAATAAAGAGTAACAGTCGAAGGAGAATCCCTATTGGGGTATTACACGTGATACGTGATTATTTTCTGCATTGACGTAATATAGAATTCCATTAGCATCAGCCTTCAGTCCCATTATACCTTTTTCTCCAGTATTTATTCTGCGTAATTCTTGTTTAGACTCTTTGTTGTAAGCTATGATTTCACCTGTTGAATAGTCTGACACATATAGGATGTCATCGATGATTTCTATACCACAAGGTTTTTTCAAATTAACATCTGCAAATACACCCCATTCTACATCCTTCATCTTCTGATGACTAGCAAGTAGCTCATTAATCAACGGAAGACTACCGTCTATCCTACCAGACAAAGTATTCATCCAAAGGATTCTGCTATTCACTGGGTCACACACAAATAGAGTGGCTGTTACATCATCTTCTACTATATGTGAAGGAATACCAGAGGGGTCTCTAGACAGAACCATTTCTTCATATCTATAGATCACACCGTCGTCATGATTAGAATGTCCTGGACCGTGATCTTCAGCAAAATCGTACCAACAAATGTGGCCATTGTAGCTGTCAAAAACCCAAAAAGCATTGCCTTCATCAGACTCGATACCCATACAGTATGGGCTACCGTGAAGCATGTCTAGATGACTTCCATTCAAGCCTGGTCCCGGATCCTGAGCGTATATCTCCATATCACTACTCCAAAGAGAAGGTCCAGTAAAAGATCCACCTTGCCTATTAGCATCTAGAATATTAGCTGATGTAGCAAAATTATCATTCGTTTTACTGAAAGATATTGCAGATGGTAGAGCCATAAAGTGCCATGCATTTCCATCTCTTCTCCACTCTGTCGTTTGAGTCGATGTTCCAGTATTAGAAATTGTAACTGTGCTACCACCTGTAGCATTCACTCCCTTATTGATTACCCAAAGTTCATTGTTACGTGTAGGGTGAAAGTCCAAATCTTGAGGCTCACTTATTCTATCCAATGATCCTGCAATTTTTTCAAAAAGTGGGGCAGTGTTACTTCCTGGTTTATAGAGAGCTGGGGCCTCGTATACTGGAACTTCCTGAACAGGTTCGTCATCGTCATCTTTACAAGCAGAAAAGAACAAAATGGGAAGTACAAAGAGGAGCAGTTTATTTAAATTCATTGTAATATGTCGAATATAAATGCTCAACACCTATCACCAGATTTAGTTTGAGCAATTGGGGTCAAATCCTTATTAGTTGACACCCATATTACAATAGACGATCCGAAGTCAAATACTTACAGTTTGGTAAATAAAAAAGGCTTCGAAAAATGGGACACCTGTATCCATAAACTCAGGGCTGTAGAGTGATTCCCTTTAATAAATTTGAAGGTGTCTCCGAA
>JBMYYN010000069.1:0-8721 GCA_049609445.1 Bacteroidia bacterium
TACTTCTACAGCATCGCTAGTCAAATATTGGATTTCTCTAAAATTGCTTGAATCAAAAAGATCAGACAATATATTAAAAGCATAATCAGAGAAGATACAAAAGAACCAAAGTGCTATAATTACTAATCCTTGCCTCAAATTAATAATCAGATTTTTTTTGAAAAGTAGATAAATCAATAAGATGCTTTGTAAATAAATCAGATACTGTATTAAATCCCACGGATAATAGAAAAGTAAATTCCTCAATTTTGCGAAATTATCTCTTCCGTTTCCGAATATTGATTGCCCCTCAAAATAATTGGGTAGCAATTGTGGATTTGAAATGAAATGCCAATTTACAATCAGAAATATCCCTAATCCAACCAAGGTTAACGATTGTAGAATCGGAATTATTAGATTTATAGATTTTGAATAATTAATTTTCATTTTAAAGTTCAATGGATAAAATTAAGATGTGATTTTTCCGCATGCACCACAACACTTCTATATGTACATGGCACATATATCTCATGTCTGTAATAGAGTTTGATTGGTCTCAAATTTACTTATTATAAATCGATAATAACTTCCTCTATACTTCACTTACACGAACTTTTTTCTTTTTTATACGCGTGTTATTGGTCTTGGAAATGGCTTGCTTGAGCTTCGTCTTGTGTACGCTTACAAATGAACAATCCAATTTGATTTCGATGCGGCCTACTTCGTACGGCTTGAGCCCAGCTTGCTTCATCATCAAGCCTGCTATATCTCCTTTAGAAACTTTGTCTTTCTTACCACCTGTTATATATAGAGTGGTCCATTCAGATGGTTTTAACTCCTTGCCTCCAGCAAGATTGGCATCTTCGAGATCCGGCATATATTCTGGAACGAGTGAGTTCTTTCTTGCTAGGACATACGCAGTTCCATCGCTATTCATTCTTGCCGTTCGGCCATTTCTATGGGTGAACTCCTGCTCTCTGTGCGGCAGCTCGTAGTGTATGATAAACTTGATTTCGGGTACGTCTATTCCCCTGGCGGCAAGGTCTGTAGCTAGTAGTAGTTGATGCGTACCATTCCTAAACTTGATTAGAGCTCGTTCTCTATCTTTTTGTTCTAATCCACCGTAAAATAAGCCGTGAGAGATGTTCTTGGATGTCAAGAATTCGCTGATGCCTGCTATGGTATCTTTGTAGTTGCAGAAGATGATTCCCGGCTTGTTTCCAATGGCCTTGAGACTGTCTGAAAGTCCTTCTAGCAAATCATGATTTACGACAATTTTCTTAACCTCTAGTTTTTGTACGGCCTCATGTAGGTAGTTTATCCTTCCGGGATTGTTCAATCCTACAAAAGCCGGCACTTTGAATTCTTGCGTAGCTGAAGTGAGCACTTTCTTTTTGAGATGGGGGAGAGAATCGAGTATTTCTATCATCTCACCTTCAAATCCTATTTCCAATGACTTGTCAAACTCATCCAACACCAACATTTGTATATAAGAAGTGTCAAAAGCTCCACGCCTTAAATGATCCGCTACTCGTCCAGGTGTACCCACGAGGATTGCGGGTCTGGTTTCCATATCTCTGCGGTCTTGTGATCCGCTTCTTCCGCCATAGACTACATTGGTTTTGTATCCTGTGCCCATATCGCGTAGTACCTGCTCAATTTGTATAGCGAGCTCACGAGTAGGAGCGATGATTATAGACTGTATCTCTGAGATATCTGGGTTTAGTTGTGCAAGAAGTGGCAGCAGGAAGGCTACTGTTTTTCCTGTTCCGGTAGGAGAGAGAAGGACGGTCCCTTCATGTTCAGCTATCGTAGACTGAGCTTCCAGTTGCATCTGGTTTAGCTTTTCTATGCCGAGTTTTGCTAAAACTTGTTCTTGTGTTTTCACTCCTTGTGCCATCGCAGCAAAGGTAGTTCTTAATCCACCTTTTTGAGAATGACTATTTCCTCACCATCTGCATCATATAGGTGCAGCTGCATCTCCTCAATTTTGTATGAAGTTGTAGATTGTAGTGCTGTCGTGAATGCATTAGAAAGCTGAATGTTTGGGCACATCATTTTAGTGCCAGCGAGCATACCTATTTTCAGTTCATCTTCGGTCAGTTTTTCTAGTCCGCCAAAAAAATTATTGCAGCCATCATTACCAACAACTCGGTTTTCAGCGATATGAACTTCGAGTGTCGGGTGCTTTCGCATCGAGGTATTGTCAAATGAGTTTCCATTGAGCTTAGTCAGTACCCAGATGTCGTTGATTCTATTGATGCTGTTGTTTTCGTTTTCTGTAGTGTCTTTATTCATTGTGCAGGCAGATAATGCAAGTAAGCCTATGAGAATGTATTTCATTTATCAAGCGAAGTTAAGAATTTAAATACTTCAGAGAAGTAAGCTTGTCCGCCCACATTCCACAGATCTATGTGAGTAGCATCAGGTACAGATACAAATACCTTGTTCTCAGCAGCAAGTTGATTGAAGTTGGTCTTGCCATATTCTATCTTGATACGTCTATCTGCTTCGCCATGAGCCATCAAGACGGGTTGAGTGATAGCAGCAGCTGCTTCAAAAGGTTTGACGTCATCGGGCTCAAATTCGGCAATTACTCCAGCCCGATAGATCAGGTAGTCGTTTAGAAGAGGGATCCTGAAACCCAAGGTTTTTTCTGCATAATCTCGTACTATGGTGTCAAAGTCGCTAAACGTGCTTTCTATAATTCCGAATTTCAGTCGAGGTTCTACAGCAAGACTTTGAATAGCGATAGCTCCTCCAAGGGATTGTCCCCATAGTCCAATATTGGGATTTACCTTTTCGACATTGAGCAGATAATCCACTGCAGATTGGATGTCATATTTTTCGTAATACCCAAAGGTGCAATAATCTCCCTCGCTTTGGTGGTGTGCACGAAGATCTACAGCTAGAGAGTTATATCCTGAATCGGCTAACATAGAACTCAATTCATCAAAATGTTCTTTATATCCTCTAATCCCATGAAGTAGGATGACTGTGCCTTTTTCTGGGAGTTGGGTTTTGGTGAAAATACCTGCAATAGATATGCTATCCCGAGTGACGAAATGGACCTGTTGTCCTTGGTCGGACAGAGGAGCTACGATGTTCATCATGGCTGCAGAACCTTTGGTGTCGATGATCAGCTTAGGCAACAGATAGTGGATAGTCAATCCACTAAATAGGATGGTCAGCAACAATATGATAGGCAGGACTTTCATTCTCTGTTAATATAACGATGAAGTAGCCTTCCTTGTGTTGGATTTATATCATGTTTCTACAAATAAGGTTTTTTTGTCTTTGAATTGGTTTCAGACTTACATTAGAACACCGTCTGTAGCTTGGATTGGCTCAGGCAGTTCTGATTTACCCATCATTTCCAAGAGGTTTCTTTCTACTGTTCTACATATAGAAAACATTGGGATGTCGTTAGGCTTATTGTCAAATGGGTTTTGCATTGACTCTGCAATTCCTTGGATCATTCCGAAAGTGAATCCAATTGCCAGATGTACAGGAATCGACAGATAGCCAAGATGACTCACTAGACCCAAAGGCAATAGGATCAAAAAGATAACGATAAAAACCAATGTAAATAGAGCATATTGGGTCGGGAAAACGGTAGATTTTATTCGTTCACATTTACCCATGGAATCACAAAGTTCTTTTAAGGTGCTGTCTATTTTTCGCAGGTAGAAATCATCAATAAGCTCGCTTTTCACCATGGATGTCAAGCTTTGTTGTTGCAATGTGAGAATTTGATTAGGAATGTGGTCCGCTTCTTTTAGGGATTCTATTTCTGATTTATTTATGTATGATTCTGTTTCGGTTGACCAGCCAAGGTTTCTAAGCCTATATGCGAGTGCCCAATTCCACGCAATTTGACGTTTGACGATTTGTTGTCTAGCTGCAAGTTGGTCTGACTTACCTATAGTAAAATGAATGGTTTGGCGAGCAAGAGTTCTGGAATTATTGATAATCTCACCCCATATTTTTCGAGCTTCCCACCATCTTTGATAAGCAGAGTTTGTTCTAAAACCTAAAAAAAGTGAGATTGCAGTTCCTAGAATGGATGGAATAGCCAAAGGAATACTCAACTCGAAACCAAATTCTTTAAATAGGACCACGATAAGCGTACAATAGATGGTCCAAATCAAGGGCCGTTTCCATAGAATTTTGGCTGATTTGGAGTAGTATTTATCTCTAACTAGCATGTTGTTTTTAAGAATAAATTTCTAAAATAATGAATCCAAGGAAAATGGAGCCATTTAAGATGGTCCGTACTAAATGGAGACTGCCCCATTTTTGGATATCCTGTGCAGTTTGTGTTGAATGTGGATCTACATCATCTGCCATTAGTCTTCTGTTGAGTGGCATCATAAAAAAGATGGTATAGGGACCATTGAGGTGCATTGCAGCGGATATGCCAAACCACCACCAATTTTGTGTTAATACTGATAGTACGAGAGCCATTAGAGATACGAGGATTGACATAGTTAGCACAGTTTTATGTGTTTTGTTAAAAAATGGCTTGAATACTTCAATTGCGGTAGTCTTCGTGGCAGCCTTTAGTATCGGGTCAACGATGACAGAAGCGGATAGAGCAATTCCAAATTGAGCTCCCATAGTAGTCAGGATCAAGAGTGATAATAAATTTTCCATATCTATCTAAATGCAAATTCTTCGTCTAAAATGTTGTTTTGATGAACATTCTTGTTTTTTAATCCTGCGAACAAGCTTTCTTTCAAAGCTTGAGGTCCACAGATAAGGAAAGCTTTGTCTTCATAGAAGTCCAAGTTCATTTTTTCAAAATTGAAATAGCCTAGATCCTTCGATGGCCATATGGTTATCTCTATGTTTGGGTTTTGTATCGCCATTAACTCGTCTTTGTATATAGCTTCATCTTCACTATTTACACACCAGAAAAGCTTAACTTTCTTTTTGATATTTCCTTTTGCTAGAGATAAAAATGGTGTGATGCCAATCCCACCTGCTATCCAAATCTGTTCTTTGTCTTGGTGTTCAGATGTCGAAAAAAGTCCGAATGGACCTTCTATTAGTACGGTATCTCCTTCATGTAGACTAGACATCTTTGAGGTATAGTCCCCAAGGTTTTTTACTGTAATTCTAAGCACTACTTCTGTAGGATGACTGCTGATCGTAAACGGATGTTGTTCTCGCTTGCTCAATGTGCTGAAATTAAAAAATGCAAATTGTCCTTCTGTGAAAGGGATTATTTCGTTTTGAGGTTTCATTGATACTTCCGTAATGCCGTGCCCCATGTCCTTAATATTTGATACAGAATATTTATAAGACTTGTTGAAAATACGATATAAGAAGGCTCGATAAATCCAGGAAGCTATACCTATCGCTGCCATTCCAAATACATACACCCTAGTAATAGGTAGCTCTTTGATCAAACTATTGACCATGATGCCGTGTACTACCCCTAATACATAGAAGAGTCCCATTAGCTTATGTATGTTTATCCATTTGTGGTACGGAATTTTCTTTTTTAAAGGTGGAGCCGCCGAAATAATCACCCCTATGATTATTAAAATAAAGGCGTAGAAACCAAGTGGTTTTCCAGGAGTAAATTCGGTTAGGTCTCTAGGAACAATGAGAAAATGTGCAAGAAGTAGTATGACGGCAATGACTCCACTTCTTCTATGTATTAAATACATTTTGTCAAGGCCTCCGAATAACTTCTCCACCCATTTTGCTCGAGTAGCCATAAGAAAGTTAGCAGCAAAAACAGTAACCACCCAAGAAGAGAATACTTCTCCAAGAATTCGATGAACATTTTTCCAAGATTCGTTAGTTAACTCGCCGAAAAACATAGTGTCTGAAGAGACCTCAATGAATGAGCCTTGGTACAGATACAGGTCCACAGCCCAAAAAATAAAATGTACTCCAATCAGTATTGGAAAGTAGATTTCTTGTTTTAAAACACGCATAGTATTGATTCCTTAATTTTGTAAGGAGGCAAAACTATTTCTTCTTAATATTCTTTAATTGTACAAAACGGTCATCCTTTTTTTCGTAAAGTTTGCGAGGAGTATGATTCGTGTGTTTCTTGATTTCACGGATGAAGTGAGACTGGTCATAAAAGCCCTCTTCAGGGAAAAAATCACCTTCTCTAATTTGTATGTATGATGCGTACACTTTTTGAATATTCAGATACTTTTTTAATGATACACCTAGGTATTTATTGAGATATCTGCTGATTTGCCTGTTTTTCCAGTTAGTCTCTAAAGCTACTTCTTCAGCTGTAACGTTACCTCTTCTTTCGTATAACAATCTGGAGAGGTACAACTTCTTTGGGTCTATTGAATCTATATTCTGTAACCGTGCTTTAAAAATATCGTTCAGTTGTTCAGCCATATTTTCAAACTCATTGACCGTAACTTGATTCATCGAAAAATATTCTAAGTCTAGGATCTTCCGTGATTGTAGAACCTCTGCTACAGATTTTTGCAAAATATACTCAGGGGCTAAGACTTTAAACTTTATGCCGACTATTGTCGTTTTGGGAGGGACAATCACGTTTATCTCTGTAGTCCATATTCCTGTTAAGAAATAATTTGAAATTTTGGATTCAGATATTTCAATGACTAGCTTAAAGAAACTATCTGGGAATATCGTAAGCTTATTAGGTTCACTTGTGTTGTTTTTATGTTCCCAATATATTTCGATGAAGTCCTCTAGCTCTTGCACAGGGCTAGTTTGCTTATATGTTATATTGGTATTTTCTTGATGCATTTTTGCGGCAGGATTCAAAGATATATCAAATGATTTGAGATATTGTCGACGGGTGATTTAGCTACCTGTTGTCTCTGCTTTGTTTTTTTAACTTTAATCGTTGTTGAGGAGTGATTTAAATCCCCCGTAGATCATTCTGTTAGCATCAAAAATCATCTTTTTAGACTGAATGAGTGGTCCAACCAACTCAGACATTCTCGGGTCTTGGGGTACTTTTTTATTGGCTAGGTTTCTTATTTCCTTAGATGGGAAAACCACCCAGCCAAAAATAATAGTCTCGTCAGCTTGAGCTTTCGCTGCCTCAACAAATGATCTAGTCCCATCCATTGTCATGTCATCTCCAACAAACTCGTGATAGGAGAGTGCTCCGTACTCAATCCAGATGTCAGATACCTTTTTGGCAACTTTAGTATACTTTGCGAGATGGATTTTGGAAATGGGCAATACAAAACCGTCTATATATTCCTTCTTCATTCTATTCTTGTTTGATTAATCGTATCGATGATTCTTTTCCGTTAGACTCTTTTACATTCAATATGTATATACCTGCCGGTTCAGTGAGTTTAATGTCGATTAGCTGAACACCGCTGTACGATTGTTTTTGAATCTCTCTTCCTGCAACAGTTAAAATGCGTACGGTTACTTGATCTCTGACCAAACCTATGTCTAGTGTGTAATTTCCTTTACTGGGATTGGGATATACCATATAGGACTGTCCTTCTATCTCTACCACGCTTTCTATTTCAATTTGATAGCACTCGGATGTGTCCTTACAGTTGTCCTCAGATAGTTCGACGGCATAGTCTCCCATTTCAAAGGTGGTGAAGGTCTGACCTGTTTCGCCTGTTATAGGAATATATCCTTTATTGCAGTCTAACCATTGATAAGTAGCTCTCGGGTTGTTCGCAGTTAACATATTTGCTGATTTCGAAACGGACACATCAGACACTTTTGAGATAGTAAGATCTAATGATATAATCGAGTCACATGAGTATTGATTGGCGTTTGACATAGTATATTTTGCCGTCTGGTTAGACTCCGTATACGTTATTCCATCGATCCATGTGTATGAGTTGCACGCTTCGATTGTTTGTACGGACGTAGAGGGTTTCAGAATGGTAAGGTCCAAGGTGATAATGGAGTCACATCCAGAAATGTTTCCTCCCGGCACTTTATATGTGGCTGTGTTGTTACTCGAAGTATAGGTGATTCCATCCAGCCAAATGAACGAATCGCATGAGCTGACTGCGTCTGTATGGTGACTAGAGTAGTTAATGGTCAGATGCAGACCAATTAGAGAATCACAACCTGCAGAGTTCCCCCCAGGCACCTTATAAATGGTGCTATAGTTTGATCTGGTGTAAGTGGAGCCATTCATCCAGGTAAATGAATCACAAGCAGTGATACTATCCATGTACTGAGTAGAAGAATGTATCGTTAGGTCCAAAGTGACTATGGAATCACATCCCAAATGATTGGTTAGAGTGTCTTTGCTCGTATTGTTTGAGGTCAGGTATGTTTTTCCATCTATCCAGGTATACGAGTCACATGCCGAGATAATATCTGTTCCAGAAGAAGATTGATGAATAGTCAAATCAAGTTGAACGATAGAGTCACAACCTTGAGAACTTCCGTTAGAGAAGGTGTATGTAGCAGTTTTGTTAGACGAAGTATAGGTGATTCCATCTATCCACGTAAATGAGTCGCAAGCTGTTATAGAGTTTGTGCCAGTAGCCGTAGGACTCACAATGAGGTAGAGAGATACTACTGAGTCACAACCAGACTGAGTACCAGATGTATAAGTATAGGTAGAGGTCTGATTGGACGACGTATAGGTGTTGCCATCTATCCATATGAAAGAATCGCAAGCATAAATGGTGTCCGTGCTGTAGGAAGTATAGTTGATGGTCAGGTCCAATGAGATGATAGAGTCACAACCATTGGCACCTCCACCAATTACAGTATCCTTGGCGGTATTATTAGATG
>JBMYYN010000070.1:0-8716 GCA_049609445.1 Bacteroidia bacterium
GTAACTGGCAGATCAAGCCGTCTATATCCTCATTTGTATTTATACTCGCTATAAGCTCTAGTAATTCATCTTCTGTAGTCTCTGCTGGCAATCTGTGGACTGTAGATTCAAAACCGACGAACTCGCAATCTCTTTCCTTGCTGTTCACATACGTTTTACTTGCTCCATCCTCTCCTACTATGATAGCAGCCAAATGAGGAGCACGATGTCCTTTGCTCACAATATTAGCTACCTCGTCTTTTACACTTTCTCTCAATTTTAAGGCAAGTGCCTTTCCATCTATGATTGTTCCCATTTGAGGTCAAAAATATAGAATAAAATCACGATAGTAAAGCTATGAACGTATCTAAGCCGTATTTTTGCTTTTTAACGTAAAATGAAATCAGTCTTAATAAGTATATTACTCATTTCCACAGCTTTAATGGGCTGTAAAAAAAATGAAGTCCTACTTGTAGAAGACCACAGCTCCAAGTACCATCCGATGTCAATTGGCAACACGTGGATATACGAAATGGATAGTATTGTTTTTAGAGGGGATAATTCATCAGACCCTGATACATTCAGTTATTTGAAGAAAATAGAGGTTGAAAGCACGCTTAATAGTGATTCATTTGGGACTAGCTATAAATTAATTAGTTCTACAAAAAAAGATAGTATGTCTCAATGGATTTATCAGAACACCTATACTGTTTCTAATAGCCCAACAGAAGTGCTTGTCTCAATATCTGACATTAGACAGTTAATACTATCATTCCCAATCTCATTGGCCTCCGAATGGGACGCAAATTTGTATAACACTAAAGAGTCTCTCGACTGCTACTATGAATTTGTACATAAACCGTACACCTTAGATTCTATCACATACGATAGCACAAGTACAGTATATGGTGATGGAGGAACCTTTGTTACACAGAGTAAATTTGTAAGGGAAACATATGCGGCAAACATTGGATTGATAGAGAAAGAATTTGAAAACGTAACAGGATTATTCCCACCATCTTCTGCTCCCTATGGAAGTAAGTATTATTTGAAATTGAGATCTTTTGAAAAATAGTATCGTATTCAATATCATTTGCTTCTCTTTCCTTTTGCTTCATGGATGCAAAGAGACCGTTGATGTAGCTATAATAGGACCAGATTACTTTCCACTTGAAGAAGGAAAATACATCATATATTCTGTGGAATCTATAGTTCATGATGCATTCAAAGAACAAAGTGACACGAGCTATTATCTGGAAAAGGAAACGATCCAAGAAGATTTAGGTAACGACTCCTATAAATTACTCGTAGAAAGGTCAACTGATAGTGGAAGAAAATGGCTATTTGTCAAATATTTATCCATTTCCAAAAACACGTATACAGCTCAACGAAATGAGGATGACATTCGCAAAGTAAAACTCAGCTTTCCCTTTAAATTTAGAAAAACTTGGGATGCAAACGAACTCAATACGCTTGACCAACAACGAGCAAGAATGTTAGAATTTGACACTCCACATAACTTCATAGACACTACCTTGACCAAGACTGTTACGATAAATCTAGGTGATGATGAAGATCCGTTTTTTACTTTTTACGAACGCGAAGTGTACGCAAGACACATCGGTTTAGTAGAAAGCAAATACAAAAATCTAGAAAGACAACCCGAAAAGTATTTATCAGGAACAGAACATGTTAAGACCTTCAAAGAGACTAATTGGTAATACCGTACTGCTCATCGTACTATTATGTAATCTGCAATTAGTTGCACAAACTCATAATGTATACATTGTAAAATTCACTGATAAGGACACATCAGTCTCTGCTGAAAATACACTGAGTACAAAAGCAATAGACCGGCGAGTCAAATTTGGAATACCCTTGGATTACTATGACCTTCCAGTGAACGAGCAGTATGTACAACACGTTCTCAAGGACTCTACGATCCACCTTAGATACACTCTAAAATGGCACAATGCCGCTGTTGTCTCTTCCGAATCAGACGACATTTCTAACTTAGAGAAAGTTAGCTTTATAGAATCTGTGAACTATGTAGGAAAAGCTCCGTACATAAAAAACATAGAATCACCTACCTTCATAAGCCCGATTCTAAAGCTCAAAGAAAGCTCAATGTCAACCTTAGGATTAACACCTCAAGATTACGGCATATCGTACGACCAGAATAAGCAAATCGGCACCGTAGAACTCCATAAACAAGGACTAAATGGCGAAGGAGTTAGTATAGCAATTTTTGATGCAGGATTTAAAAACATCAATCAAATACCTTCATTTCTAAAACATCAATCCAATGACTTATTAACTTTCGGATATGATGTCGCAGGACTAGATAATGAATTGAACATAAACGACAATCACGGTACTGCCTGTGCCTCGACCTTTGGGGCATATCACAAGGGAAAATACATCGGTTCTTCTCCTAAAGCTCATCTCACTCTTTTCAGAACCGAGTTTGCAGCAAGCGAGTACCCTATAGAAGAACTAAATTGGTGCAAAGCGGCGGAACTAGCAGATAGTGCTGGAATAGATCTAATAACATCATCCTTAGGATACAATCAATATGATGATAAATCTCTTAGTTACTCCCATAAAGATCTAGATGGGAAAACATCATACATCAGCTTAGGAGCTTCTGTCGCGACATCAAGAGGCATCGTAGTCCTAAATAGTGCAGGAAATCAAGGAGATAATCAATGGCGAAAAATAGGAACCCCTGCGGATGTTCCTAGTGTACTTACCGTAGGTGCTGTGGACGTCCAAGGTAAACCTGGAAAGTTTAGTAGTCAAGGGTATAACGCCACTGGAACAGTTAAGCCTGATGTAGCTGCTTGTGGAGTTTTAGCCGCAGTAGCTAGCCCTGGCGGGGGTTATTACAAAGGTTATGGAACCAGTTATTCTACACCACTTACCGCAGGAGGTGTTGCCTGTATTATGCAGGCATTTCCTGAAAAAAAACCTGATGAAATTGCTGATTTAATACGATTTACCTCCACTCAATCTTCTTCACCAGATTCTATTATGGGATACGGTGTTGCTCAATTCGATATTGCGTATCAATATTCAATTGCACAAAAAAATGAGGACATCACTTATAGGCTATTGAAAAATGATAATAATGCTATTGTTATGTATTTAAAGAATGATGGCACCTATTCGTACAACATGTATTACTCCAAAAGGTTTCTTAAAATATTTAAACTAAAGAAGGGAAAGAAAAAGGGAGAGTTTTCTTCCTATCAGTCTATAGGAAGGATTCTAATGGTCGAAGATCAACAAAACTGTTCTAATAAATATACAATAAAGATAACTCCAAGCTCTTCTGTGGGTAATGAGCCATTCATAATCAAGGGCTTATCAATCTGCTCACCTTAAGTTTGTACTATCTTCTTCTAAGAAGAATAAGGTTTAGTTAATTAGTAAAAAAAGAGTGCTTTTCGGCACTCTTTTTTAATTTACCTTTTTACAACCGGTACACTAATTTTTCCATCATCATTGATAATTTCTAGTATATAACTACCAGAAGAAAAATGTGCAGGAATTCTAAACTTAGTGCTGTTCACTTGGTCTGCGGTATAAACTTCTTTTCCCATTAAATCAATTACTCTTACACTTTGGATCACTTGCTCAGATTCCACTATCAATTCTTTAGCAAATGGGTTTGGATAAACGTTTACATTTATGTCTCTTGAAATAGTAACTCCTAGTCCTTGAGTAAATTTAAAATCTACTTCTAAAGTGTCATTGGATCGAATTTGATCATCAGGAGTAGAACATTCGAAAATTGCTCTGGCATTAACTAATAAATCGTAAGTCAGGTTACTATCCAGCCCAACTTTTGCTTTTTGCTTCGACACCAAGTCTACAAGGCGTGTGTCATCATAAATCAGAGAATCTTCAACATACACTCTACAATTTACAGCTACATTCTCCAAGTTTTCAATACCATTATTCACGACATCTACTGACGGTCTGTGTTTTTGCTTGCTATACAGATTTGAACCCACATCAGGATATGACCCAATCAAAAGTTCAACATCATGTCTAAGTGCTACTTCAAATGAAGTCTGCAGAGAATTATTGTCTGCAAAATCATCACTGTTTAGTAATCGAGAAGTCATCCTATATGAGCCTGGGTCTTTAGCTACAAAAGAATCCAATGATACTAATATTCCTCCACGATTGTGTCCTAAAGATATCTTTCCTAGGGTATCAGTAAAATGAACAACATTTTCATTATCAGTAATCTTCACCTCCACTTCTACGTCTAAAAGGCTATCTAGTCCTAAATTTGTTAGGCTCACTTTAGGAAAAAACCTGTCATTTAATTCAATTGTATCGCCATTAGGTACAGTTATGTGATTTGACATAGCTCCATCTAGCTCGTACCTCGTTACGTACGTAGTATACAGCGTATCTGAACTATTCGGTTCGTCTTCTAAGGTCCATTGATTAGTACCCGTTACATAATAATCCCCAACAGAATTAAAGGTCAACAAGCCAAACTCGATGGTATCATTGCTAAATGAAGAAATAGATACTTCTACAGTGTCTGAAAGCAACTTAGTATTGCTATTATCTACAACTTGGATAGCGATGGGAACATCAGATGCATCATTAAAACCATTGTTGCGGACAATTAACCTAAGACTCTCAGCTGGAGTACCAACCTTCGTTAAAGGTTCCGGTTTATATAATCCTATAAGCTGAACGTCATTTGGTGTAACTATGCTAAAATTTGAAGTTTTGACATCATTCTCTTCTTTCTGTATATAAACCTCTACTCTACAAGTAAATTCCCCAACGGTATCTGTGTCAAACTCTTTAAAAAGCACCTGACCATTACTAAAAAATGAACTTGCTTTAATAACTGTATCTCGATAAATATCAATGCTATCAACCCCATAAATTGAAGCAAAAAAGACTCCAGAATCTTGATTGGTTCTACCATCATTTCTAAATTCTGCCAGAGGAAACATTTTAGAACCTTTGGCGTATTTTTCAAGACGCTTTGGTTTACGAATTTCTACTATCTCCAAGTCATCGATCTTCTTTGCATAAAGATTAATGCTGAGCGTGTCGTTCTGAGGGAAGGAGTCTCTCTGCAACATAGTGAATGCACGATAAGTCATATATCCTTCTTGCGGCAGCACTATAGAATCGAGTGAAATTATCTGACTAAATTCTGGGGCAAGCGAAAGTATTTTCTCTTGCCGGCTAAACACCTCTCCGTTGGCAGCGACTAATTCTCCTGCAACTCTAAATTTGTTCTGAGCTTTTACACCGTAATTTATCACACGGAAAGTTGGCGAGAAATATTCTCTGTTCAGGTCAAAAGAATCTCCATTTGATATTGAGTAAAACCTGTCAATTGCTACGTCGTGATTCTTGATAATGTAAAACTCTATGGTTTTATCATTATTATCCGTAACACTATCTGTACTCAATGTAACACTCGCAGTAGCTCTTAATTTGCCAATGTGATACCGGCTTAACTTTCCAAATTCCACTGTAGAGGTGTCATCGGCATTCAATGAAAGCAACTTATTGCTGCTAAAAATCCTTTGATTGAACCGATTAAACACTTCATACTTTGCTATAAAAGAACCTTGATTTTGATAGCCATAATTAATGATTTTAGCCTTTAGAAGGATTGAATCTGTTTCACTATATTGAATACTATCATTCTCCTTTGGAGCTTCTATATTTAGAACTGCTAAGTCATTGGCAACTTGCAATCTTGGTTGGATATTAAAATTGAAATCAAACCCGGGAGAAAAAGAAACCCATGAACTATCTCCTGCTGGAGCAGCAAAATAAAATGTATTCGGTCTAATCGGCTGTTCGTATTGAAAGCTAAAACCTACATTGGTATCTGAAGCTTGTCTAATCCCCACAAAATAACCTCCTGAAACTTGTATTCTAGGCAATACAGGCATAATAAACGTACTAGTCGTAGCTCTAGAAATAGACGACATAAAAAGCTCTGTACCGGGAAGACCATCTTTCCCATCGTCGTCCCATACTCCAAGCCGAAACGGCAATCCCCTTGTACTAAAATCTACCTTAATTTGATTGATATATGAATTTCCCTCTACATAGAACTTAGCTACAAAATCTCCAGTGCTATTTGGAAATCCGATGCCACCACTAGATCCCAGAGAGGGGTCTGCCTGAGAATATTCATTATAATTTACAGTGACTAATTTCACTGCTTCGTTATTACTGATATCATCATCAGCAGCAAGCGTTACTAAAAGAGAATCAATCCCTAGCTGGCTTGGTTCATAATTGGTGAAATATGCAAACTTTTTCTCGTAAGGATCTATGCTCGAAAGTGTAACTGTATCTTTATAATTATTCGCTCCACCAACTCTTAAGTATACTTTACGATTGGTAACAGTCTCCTTACCCGTATTAAGAACTGCAACCTTAATACTATCTGGCCTATCCATAAGTAAAGGTATCTTCCCTAGACTATACAGTTTGCTAAGTTCTAGCTCGTCAGTTCCTCTAGGATGATGGATTCTTAGAGTAGGTTTGAACATAGAATTGTATGTAGTCATACTATCCAACCCAGATGTACTACTTCCTGCAAGAAACTTACCCTCATTTCCTGATATAAGCCCAATCACTGTAGCATTAGTTTCATATTTCCAAGGTAAGATGGCATCTTGGTTTGTATTTTGAGTATACTCTATTAATACTTCCAAATTGACCGCATTTCCTGTCGTATCAAATCTGAACTTCGATTTATTAAATTCGAATAATGCATAACCTGGTTCAGACTTTATCTGACTTTTGATATCGTCTTCATACACCAACGTCATCCCATTTCTAGTTTCAGCTAGCCAGTTAAGCGGCCCTATTCCAAAATTAGACATAGAGGTGCTCTTAACATAAATTTTCATTTTGCAACTGCCTCGCATTGTATCAAAATTTTGATGCTTGAATGAAAATGCAGATATCGTATCTCCGGAAATTAAGTTGGTAAGCGTAGCTTGTGGCCAGATGTATGCCGTCCTGCTATATGCAGATGGCAAAGTATCAGTCATTACAGGTCCATAACGAGCACTTGTACCTGCACCGGTTCCTATTTGGGTATATTGGGCAAATGCACTAGTACACAAGGCTAGAAGCAACAAGACTTTTATAAACCGATTCAGCATATACCAAATGTATGAAAATAAAAACATCTCTTAGTAACTAGAGATAATATGAGGTAAATTTCGGGACTAAAATGACAGTATACAGAACTTTGATGATTTGGAGCTTTTTGTTCATCGTAAGTTCGTGTGCCAATAAACACAACAAAAACATGCATGACCATACCAATGAACTCATAAATGAAAGCAGCCCTTACTTGTTACAACATGCTCATAATCCCGTTGACTGGCATGCCTGGAGCAAGGAGAACCTTTCTGAAGCCAAAAAACTGGGAAAGCCTCTACTCATTAGTATTGGATATAGCAGTTGCCACTGGTGCCATGTCATGGAACATGAAAGCTTTGAAAATGAGGTTATTGCTGAGTATATGAATGAACATTTCTACTGCATCAAAGTAGACCGGGAAGAACGTCCTGACGTAGACCAAATCTATATGACCGCTGCTAATATCATAACAGGTAGTGGTGGCTGGCCTTTAAACTGTTTTGCTCTGCCGGATGGACGACCTTTTCACGCTGGCACATACTATCCTGCAACGGGGTGGCAAAAGCTTCTAGAAAGTGTCAACAGCCAATTTGAAAACAACCACGAACGAATCGTAGAATATGCAACTAAGCTGACAAGAGGGATAGAACTTCAAGAAACTGCAATAAGCGACAATGTTGCAAAAAAACTGGATCCAAAATTTCTTGCAACTGGTCTGCAGTACTGGAAACAAAACTGGGATATGAAAGAAGGAGGAATGTCTAAGGCTCCAAAATTCCCAATGCCATGTAACCTAGACTACCTCATTGAGTATACTTACTCCTCTCTCGATACACAGACAGAAGAATTTACCAATCTGACACTGACCAAAATGGCAGAGGGAGGAATATTTGATCAAATTGGCGGTGGTTTTTCTAGATATAGCGTAGATGCCATATGGAAAGCTCCACATTTTGAAAAAATGCTCTATGACAATGCTCAATTGCTTTCGGTTTACTCCAAAGCTTATAAACGTACTAAGAACACATTATACCTTGAAATAATCGAAAAAACCATAAACTGGCTAGAGAGAGAGATGCTAGATTCCAGCGGATTATTCTATGCTGCACTCGATGCAGACAGCGAAGGTGAAGAAGGAAAATTCTATGTATGGAAGTCTCGGGAAATAAAAGAAATTTTCAAGGAGGACTACCCATTTGTCGCAGATCTATACTCCATAGAACAAAAAGGTCTGTGGGAACACGGAAATAATATTCTGCTAAGGGAGAAATCTGATGCAGAGCTAATGAAGACATACGAATTGTCCAATGAAGATCTTAAAGTCCGTAAGGCAGAAATTGATCTAACACTGTTAAAGCATAGAAGTAAAAGAATACGTCCTGGGATCGATGATAAATGTCTCACATCATGGAATGCACTGACGGTCATAGGTCTGCTAGAAGCTTACAAGGCCACCCATAAGCAGCAATACAGAACACTCGCAATCCATTGCCTAAATGCGTTATCTGACCTCCAAATTGATAGCAACCTTGAGATACACCATACTTACAAGAATGGTAAATCAACTATACAA
>JBMYYN010000071.1:0-8663 GCA_049609445.1 Bacteroidia bacterium
GCTTATACAAAGTCCTCAAGGGGTAGTAAGCAGCAAATTTGAGATGTATCAGAGCGATATATTCTTGAGTAATAATAGTATACAAGCTACAAAGGATGGTCGAACGTATACCTACGTAAGTTTCAATTCGTTTAATTCATTGATGTCCTTTAGCCCACATTTTTCACAAGAGTGTACGCGATGGATAGAGCAGATTAGGTTGAAGTCTATTTTGCTCAGTGAGGTGTCCGAAAAATTAAGATATCAGTTTTTTAAAAGCTTAAGAGTAAAGCTAGCTGATTTGAGAGAGTCTATAAATTAAGTCTACTTCTTTATGAACTTATTGTAAGCCCATACTAGCACAAATGCTCCTATAGTAGCAGTGATCAATTGAGAGATAAGTCCTCCGCTCGCATCAAAACCAAGAAAGCCTAATAAGGCTCCTCCTACCCATCCGCCAAGAATACCCAGAACTACGTTTATGATAATACCGTAACCTTCACCCTTTGTAAATTGTCCTGTTAGCCATCCAGCTATTCCTCCTATAATCAGTGTCCAAATCATAAGTTCAATTATAAAGAATTTATTGAGAAACATAAAACATGGCCGAGCGATGCTTACGAAATGTGTATGATAATCAGGTAAATCTATATTGACATATTCTCGTTCAGAGAAACAAAAAAATTAACTTTGAAGTATGTTAAATATCTCTCTAATTCAGATTCAATATCTCATCGCTTTAGATGAGCATCGAAACTTTATAAAGGCAGCGGAAGCAAGTTTTGTTACCCAGCCTACACTAAGTATGCAGATGAAAAAATTGGAGGAAGAATTGGGAGTAATCATCTTTGATAGAAGCAAGCAGCCCATAGAACCTACTGCTATAGGAAAAAAGATAATCCATCAAGCTCGAATAATCTACCAAGAGACGGAGCAGATTGAAACCATTTTGAAAGATCATACAGGTGATGTTAGTGGAACTTTAAAGATAGGAGTATTACCCACCATCGCAAATTCTCTCGTGCCGAGACTGATCAGTCAGGTAGCACAGCGGTACCCAGATTTGAAACTCAATATCAAAGAAGGTTTAACGCATGAGATTGTTGAGGATTTAGAGCAAAATAGATTGGACGTAGGAGTAGTATCTGTTCCACTTCACAATAGTGGTTTGGTCGAAAAGCAGATTTATGTAGAGAAGTTTAGAATATATGCACACCCTGAACATCCTAGTTTTGGGTCAAATAAATGGGATGCTGAAGATTTGTTGAACGACAAATTGTGGCTTTTAAGTGAAGGGAATTGCTTTAGGACACAGACAATAAATCTCTGTGGACTGAAAGACGATCAGCTTAATCATCTTGCGTTGAATTACGAAAGTGGCAGTTTGCAGACGTTGAAGAAGGTAGTGGATATTGAAGGTGGAGCGACTATTATGCCGGAGTGGGAAGCTGGAGAGTTAGATGATGACTCGGTGGACAATTTGAGAGCGTTTAGTGATGACAATGCGGGGAGAGCAGTTGGACTTATCTATACTAAGTTCTACGCTAAAGAAAGTATGATTTCTAAGCTTGAGGAAATGATTTTAAGCAGTCTGCCGAAGTATGTTTCTGAGAATAAAGCTTTAGAAATCATCGAGCTAATGTAAATGGCATTTTACGATAAATATACCGGTCTACTACGGAGGATTAAGGCTCTCTATTTAGTTCATAACATTTTGAACTATAAATATCTAAAAACAAATTCCTCGCTATACAAGAAGTATGGATTGAAAAGACCTGTATGGTTTTCACTGAGCAGTAGGCACTTTGAGAATATGCCAAACGATCAGTCAGAATATAATAGTGGCAATGAGCAATGGGAAAAGGACGGATATCTTAAGTTGTCGCGATTTTTTGATGATGTTTTTGTTGATGATATAAATGCTAAGGTTAAGGATGCCTTGCAGTCGAAAAGAATCGACTTCAACTATACAGGAAAGAAAATACTGTTCGCATACGAAGAAGTTCCTCAACTAAAAAAAATAATAAATCATCCTGAAATCATCGAAAAGCTTAGCAGTCTGGTCGGACATGAAGTTGTACCTTTTCAAAGTATAAATTTTCACTACGGGAGTGAACAAGCAGCTCATAGTGATAGTGTGCATATGTCAAGTTACCCTTTGGGAGGATTGGTTGCTATTTGGGTTGCTTTAGATGATATAGATGAAGACAATGGGCCTTTGTTTTACTATCCAGGGAGTCATACGTTGCCTTATGCTACCAATAACGCCATTGGTAATAGTACAGGGGCACTTTTGAGCCCAAACCCCAATAAGAACTATGAGGAATACGTGGAGCGAGTTATAGAAGATAATGCTCTAAAGCCACAAGTGTTAAGTGCTAAAAAAGGTGATGTTTTTATGTGGCATGCTAATTTGTTGCATGGAGGAATGCCTCATTTGAATAAGGGAAAAACAAGAAGAAGTGTGGTGGTGCATTATTTTGTAAAAGATCGCATCTGTTACCATGAGCTAAGTCAACGACCAGCTATAGTCAAAGAGATTTGAAGAGTAAATGAGACTCTTATTTTGTCCATAAAATTTTTATCTTTACAAAAGAATTTAGACTGCATATTTGACAATGTGCAGTATTATTAAACTGAAGAATATGAAAAAACACTTACTCTCTATTTTATTCATGAGTCTTTTTTTAATGAAGGCTCAAGCTCAGATTCCGATGGCAGGAACATACACTGTCGGTTCTAGTTCCACGGATAGTTTTTCTACGGTAATTGCTTGCATTGACTCTTTGAAGCTCAAAGGTGTCGGCGGTCCTGTGACTATAAAGATATCGGCGGGTACATATACAGGTCAGCTTAGTTTTACGAGTATAACCGGTGCCAGTACGTTGAATACCATTACGTTTCAGGGTGTGGGGAGTAGCTCAGTAATAAAGCATACTCCTGGTTCTGCCAATAGAGCGGTGGTAAGCTTAAATGGAGCAAGTCACCTCATTTTTGATAGTCTGAAGATTGAAGCAGTAGGTTCATATGGAATTGGCTTTAATCTACACGGAGGTACAGATAGTATTTCTATACTCAATAGTTACATCTCATTACCCAATACGAATTCGTCAAATGCATGTACAGGAATAGCAAATTTCGGTTCAAACAATGGAACGGGCACTTCGTTTGTGAAGAATATAACTGTTAAAAATGATTCGATTGATGGTGGATACAATGGTATACGACTGAATGGAAATGCCTCGAATGACAATCATTTGAAAATTGAGGACAATACAATCTTCGATTTTGGAAATATTGGGATATTGTCTTCTAGTTCGATGAACTGCCAGTTTATTGGTAATAAGGTGAGCTCTTCTGTCGCAGGTGCAAAGAATGCTATATCAATGTGGCCTACAGGAAAGAGAATTACTATTTCAAATAACATATTTGAACTTGGAAGTAAGGTTATACACACTCGAGTAATGCAAATAGCAGGAGCCCCAGGATCTGGAGGCTCTAATTGGGGCACTCAAGTGCTTATCTCCAATAATATGGTTCGGTATTTTGGAACACAAAGCGGAAACATTTCGGGGATTTATACCAAGCACGTGAATTACATGAAGATTTATAACAATACCGTGTTAATGTCAACTGGAAGTGGAGCCGTCTCTCTATGGCTAGATGCGTTGAGTAGTACGGGAAACATCAAGGTTAAAAACAATAACCTAAGCAATACAGTTTCTAACGGAGTTCTTTTCAGAGTCCATGGACAAAATACATTGCTGGATGTGGATTATAACAATTATCATAATCCCAATACGATGAGAATATGGTGGAAAGGAATTACACATACTACATTGCCAGCTTATCGAACAGGGTCCTCTCAAGGAGCAAATTCCGTTTCTTTGGATCCAAAATTTGTTTCAGCGACAGACTTACATGTGGATAGTACAAATGCACAATTTGATGCTCTAGGAACCACAGTTGTAGAGGTGACTAAAGATTTTGATGGTGAACTTAGAGATGCTACTCGTCCAGATATAGGTGTAGATGAGTTTGATTCTAAAGCTGATGTTGCAGCCGGAAATGTAGCCTTCTCGGGAAACTGCTTGAAAGCAGGGTCTTCCGTTTCATTTACTTTTTGGATTAAAAATGAAGGTCCATACTCAATCAGTGGAGTTCCAATATCTTATCAAATAAATAATGGAACGCAGGTAGAACATATTTACAACGGTACAATAGCCTCAAATGACTCTGTTCAGTACACTTTTAATCCTACAGGTGGCTTCTCAAGCTCGGGTTTGTACCACGTGCGAGCTTTTACAAGACTTCGTGCTGACCAAGATCTAAGTAATGATACCTCTAATACTGCAAGTGTGGCAATTTCAGATTTATATATCAGTATGGCAGATTCTGTTGGGTTGTGTTTAGGTGAGAATGCTGAGGTTGAAACCAAGACTCCGTCTTCCACTAAGACATATCTATGGACCGATGGCTCTACTTCAAGTACACTTGATTTAGACGCAGTAGAAATTTCATTAGGACGCACGGTGTACGGGTTAACCATAAAAGACGCTAATGATTGTCAAGCTTATGATTCAGTGACCATTGTGGCGTCACAAGCAGCGACAACAAATCTTGGGAATGATACTTCATTATGTCCAGGTGAGTCAATTCTCATTGGAGAAAATATCTCGCCAGGAAAGTATCGATGGCATGATAATAGTACAAATAAAACTATAGTCGCTTCCTCTGTAGGATTTTACAAAGTGGATGTAAATACAGGCTATGGGTGTACTGTGCGTGATAGTGTGCGAGTAGGTTATTACTTTGATCCGATATTAAATCTAAAAAATGCCGCAGTGATTTGTAGAGGGGATTCATTGGTGTTGGACCCCGGAGATTTTGCAACCTATGCTTGGGATGATCAGAGTTCTATGTCTACCAGAACAGTGTACGATGATGGTAAGTATTGGGTGGATATTATAGACCACAATGGATGTCCTGGTTCGGATACCTTAACCTTGTATCTCAACGAATCACCAGATGTGAGCCTTGGAGGAGACACAGTGTTATGTGAAAATACTAGCTTGACTTTTGATGTCAGTCGAAACTGGCATACTTACAAGTGGCAGGATGGATCTACTGTTCCCGTTTTTACGATTACCGAAGCGGGGAAATATTGGGTAGCTGTAACGAATGGAAATAATTGTTCCATTACAGATACCATTCAAGTAACTGAAGTAAGCGGACCAACCGTAGCTTTAGGAAATGATACAGTCGTTTGTGCAGGAACTGGTTTTATGCTTATGGCTGCAGGAAATGACCTCACATACAAATGGCAAGATAAGAGCACGGAGTCTAGTGTTGCGGTTAGAGAATCTGGCGAATACTTTGTGGAAGTAACTAACGGTGATGGTTGTAAATCTCGCGATACGATAGATGTAAGTGTAAATCCTCAACCAGAAATTGACTTAGGTAAAGACACCCTAATAGGGCAAGGTCGATTAAAAGACATTCCTTTACGTTTAGAGGTAAAATCGGGATATAAGTCCTACAAATGGTCCAATGGCTCAGAGGAAAACTATATAGTCCTAGATGGAACTACACCATTAGGAACGCATGTTCATTCTATCATTGTTTCCAATGAATATGATTGTGTCACATATGACACTATCGAGATAGAAGTGATAGATAATGCTTCTGTTGGAATCTTTACCCATTCGGAACTCTCTGTTTACCCTAATCCTGCTTCAGAAAATCTTACTATTCAGATGGAAGGGGTCAATGAAGACTTAACCATGGAGATGCTCGATATGTATGGGAGAGTCATCATGGTGAAAGACTTGAAAGTCGCAGGTAATGCTATAGATGAAACTGTTGGGGTAGAAAACTTATCATCCGGAACGTATATCCTTACGCTAAGAGGAGAACGTGATGTTAAATCTTTGAAAGTTACAATAAAGTAGCACGGAATAGAGTTCAAATTTATTGAAATAAAAAAGCTCATTTGCATAAGCAAATGAGCTTTTTTATAAGTAATTTTATCAGATTACAATCCCATTAAAACATCCATTGGGTCTTTGCCCATAAGCATTGTTTCAGGATTTTCTAAGTAGTTTTTCACTGTTACCAAGAATCCAACAGACTCTTTGCCATCGATGATTCTGTGATCATAACTTAGAGCCACATACATTACAGGTCTAGCTACGATATTCCCATTTTCAACTACAGCTCGTTCCACGATATTATGCATACCTAAGATAGCACTTTGAGGCGGATTAATGATAGGAGTACTTAGCATACTTCCAAATACACCTCCATTTGTGATTGTAAATGTTCCACCTGTCATTTCTGGGATAGTAAGTTTTCCATCTCTAGCTTTGATAGCAAGACGCTTTACTTCAGCTTCTATCTCCCACATCGTCATGTTCTCCACATTTCTCATGACTGGAACCATTAGTCCTTTAGGGCTACTTACTGCAATCGAAACATCTACGAAGTCATTCATTACCATTTCCTCACCATCCAAAAATGCATTGACTTTAGGGTATTTCTGAAGAGCTAAAGCACAAGCCCTAGTGAAGAAGGACATGAATCCAAGTCCTACACCGTGAACTTCTCTAAATTGCTCTTTGTATTTCTTTCGCGTATCAAAAATGGGTTGCATGTTTACCTCGTTGAACGTGGTAAGCATAGCAGTCTCATTTTTAGCAGATACCAGTCTTCGAGCTATCGTTTTTCTTAGATTGCTCATTTTCTTGCGTTCTTGGTCTCTACTAGGTTCGTCTGGAGTGCTGTAGTCCATTGCTCCAGCTTCAGCCATCATCGCATCATATTTAGTGATTCTGCCATCTTTTCCAGTGCCTTTTACGGATGAAGTGCTGATACCTTTTTCAGCTAGTATCTTGTTTGCTGCAGGACTTGGTGTACCTGTCGCATAGTTAGATTTTTCCTTAGGCTCTTCTTTCTTAGGAGCTGGAGCAGCAGGTTTAGCAGGTTTAGCAGGAGCAGCTTGTGCCTCTTCTTTTGGTTCTGCTTTACCCTCTGGAGCTGCAGCATCTGTATCTATACTTGCTACGACAGCACCGATCTCCACATCTTCTCCTTCTTCTACGAGAATCTTAAGAACACCAGACTTTTCTGCATTTAACTCTACTGTAGCCTTATCGCTTTCTAGCTCAGCTACTGCTTCGTCCATTTCTACATAATCGCCATCTTCTTTGAGCCAAGTAGCGATAGTTACTTGTGTTACTGATTCTCCTACTGAAGGAATTTTTAATTCGATTGCCATTTTTTCTAAATGAACGTCAAAGGTAAAATACATTTCGTACATAGTTATCCTAAAAAGTCAAAGATTTTCTGCACTGATGGCTCCGCTTGCCGTCGTATATGATGTATGTCTCTGAACAGTTTGGATGAGTGTTCACTAGATATGTATGAAATATTACCTTTGGAAGACTGTTTAGAATAATTAATGCTTGATGTATGAGTATCCAGAATTGTATTAATACTTTGGTTTCCCGTTTGGCTGCTGATACAGCTGTGATATCTCCCGGAAGTAGAAATGCACCGGTGATTTATGCATTAGGAAAAAGTGGGAAGACTTGTCATAGTATTATTGACGAACGAAGTGCTGCCTTTGTAGCTCTTGGGATAGCGAAACAGACAAGAAAGGCTGTAATTCTTAGTTGTACGAGCGGCACAGCCGCATTAAATTACTACCCGGCTATCGCTGAAGCATATTATGCAAGGGTCCCATTGATCATACTCACAGCAGATAGACCAAGTGGTAAAATAGATGCTTGGGATGGCCAGGCAATAAGACAGAATAAAATGTACTCCGCTCATGTAAGAGCAGAATTCCAAACCCCAGAAGATTATTCAGATGTTAGCGTATTTAGGGAAATAGCTGCTGAAGCGAATAGCATTGTAGAGAATAATATTTTAGGCCCGATTCATATCAATGTGCCGATAAGAGAACCTTTTTATAATTTCTCTGATGAGATGATCGAAGAGGGGAGGTATGTTTTGAGTGAGCCGAATTCTCATAAAGTTCAAATATCTTCTATTCCTCAATTGCTCAATATTGATTTATCCAAAAAAAAGGTCTTGATCTTTAATGGAATGGATGATGGTGAGAATATAGAGGTAGAATCTGACGATGCCGCCGTGGTTTTGTCTGATATTACTTCCAGAAAAAAGAGCAACATCGATTATTGGGATGCACTTCTGTTTTCTGCTCAGTGTAAGACAGAAGGCTTGCAGTATTTGAGTGTTCTGAAACCAGATATTGTGATTTCCACCGGTACTACCACAGTGTCCAAAGGAATAAAGCGATTTCTTCAATCTCACAAACCTGAAATCCACGTTCATCTATCAAAGTATGATGAGGTAGGAGACATGTTTGAAACTAACCCAAAACTGGTAAATCCAAAGGAGTTGAATAAAGTTTCGGATGCTAGTTTAAGTTTACATCAGGGATATGTTTCTGCTTGGCAAGATTTGACCAAAGAGCTGCGTATGAATTTTGAACACCTTGATTGGTCATTGTTCAATGAGTTCTCTGCGGTAAATTATATTTTAAGTAAGATTCCAGACGGCGAAATTCTACATTTAAGTAATTCTATGCCTGTGAGATATGCATCGTTTTTGCTTAATGGAGAGCTAAGTAATAAGGTGTATTGTAATCGAGGTACAAG
>JBMYYN010000072.1:0-8661 GCA_049609445.1 Bacteroidia bacterium
TTTAATATCAGTATAATTTTCACACTGCTTTCACTTGCAAGTTGCTCTAGTGGTCCCGTTAAAGATGTATGCACAATTAAACTTCACTGGAAAGATCCGATTTACCAGGTCCTAAAAAATGATGAAGCTGTTAATCGAAAATGGTACATTGAAGTGTCTTGGGAAATTCAAAACACAGTTAGAAGAATATAATGTTGTTAAATACCTAAACGGTATTTGGGTGGAAGAAGGAAACCTCATTACTACTAATTTGGAGAACGACAAATTCAGCAGTTTCGCTTATGACGGTAATAAAATGCTAGCTACTGGAAGGTTTACCAATCCTGCCGCAAGCAGTGTATCTCTCGTAGAGTGGAATGGACAAAACTGGAAAGCAACTGACTTCCCTCCATTCTTGGGTAAAAACATCTCATTAGGAAATTTTAATGACAATATAGTGGTCTACGGAACTTCTAGATTTGATGATGAAAGTGTGAAAATAAATGTCAATGGGAATTGGCAAAACATGTCCGTAGGATTAGAAGATTACAACGTTGAGAATATCTCTCAGTTTGCTCAAATAGATCAGAAACTTTTTGCAGTTGGTAAATTTATAAACACAACTACAAACAAGACGTCAAACATGATGGTGTATGACGGAGATTCTTGGAAAGAAACAAACTTGAATTTGAGTAGTATTGAACAAGTGTATTCTCTAGAAAACAAAGTGTTTGTCTCTGGAGACTTTTCTGACAATGCTCGCATTAATGGTATAGGAACAATCTATAATGACAGAGCACAAATAACAGCTCGTGTCTACAATGACAAAAACGGTAACTGCTTGAAAGAAGAAAATGAAGAGTGGCTAAGCTACTATCCGATTCATTTAGGTGAAAAGAACACTAGTTTTTATACCGGCATTGAAGGTCAACTATATCTTCCAGTCATTAAAGACAACCACACTTTAAATGCTGCAAAGCATAATTACTACGAACCTACCTGCCCAGACATCCAGCTTAATGTAGATGAATATAGAACGTATTATGGATCGGCAGTAGGTGTTAAGCAAAGAGCAAATGTGACAGATGCTGTTCTGACTCTTACAGATGTCAATAGCTTGAACGCTAATCTGAATGAGCGTAAAGAAGGACAATTATGCATCGACAACATAGGAAGTCGATTCATATCTAATGCTACTCTTTCCCTAAAATTAGAGAAAGGAATAACAGACTTTCAAACAAGTGTACCATACGACTCTTACCAAAACGATATAGTGTCTTGGACTATAGATTTGGACGCAAACAAATCCAATTGTATTAGCATTTCCTATCTCATAACGGATATGGACCACATGTCTTTGGAAGCTAATATTTCGATGGCAGAAGGTGTCAATGATGAAGATGTTTCTGATAACACGTCAACACTAAAGTATAAAACAGGAGCTTCTCCAAGTAACTATAAGTACTGTGCAAATGGGAAAGTAATTGATCCAGGTACAGATTTCTTAACCTACAAAATAGGCTTTACCAATATAACACCGAAAACAGCAACCTCAGTAAGAGTGGTAGACTTGCTTGATGAAAGAATTTCCATTTCTAAGAAAGGTTTGGTCTACAACACTAGTCATAATTCAAGTGCTCATACTGTTGTAGATTTGATTTTGAACTCCGATGGTGAGTATCAGCATAAAATAATCACTACCCTTTCCGATGTGAGCATTCCAGGACAAATGTCAGACGAAGAGGGTTCTAAAGGTTTTGTTGACTACCACATCAATGTAGCTCCTCTAAATGATGGTGAGAAAATATGTAACTCAGCCAAAGTCTACTTTGGGTTCGACGATGGGAGTATAAATGAGCCGTTTTATACTAACGAAGTGTGCAGTACGGTAGGAGAAATGCTTGGTGTAGATAAAAACGAAACAGGAAACACAAAAAATCCTACGATACTTAATGACTTGACGATTGGACCAAATCCAGTGCAAGATCATATTCACTTTGTGAACAATAGCACACATAACTTCCATATGGATATCGTTAATTCTTTGGGACAAAAAGTGCATTCTGTTGAAGTGAGCAAAAGCGAAACCATAGACTTCGAAGTAAGTAACCTTCCAAATGGCGTATACTTCATTTATGCGAACGGTATATTTGCTAAGAAATTTGTGTTGAATCAATAAGCAACAGCCAAAGTTGCAACACTAAGTTTTACTCCTTTCACATCTAGAAGAGCAGCTCCGCAAGCTTCAATCGTTGCTCCTGTTGTAATCACATCATCTATGAGCAAAATATGCTTCCCTTCCAATAGTTCTGGCTCCGTCACTTTGAAAATTTCCTTTGCATTAATATAGCGTTCATACCTGTTCTTTTTGGTCTGAGTAGAATTGTACTTGATTCTTTCGATTGCAGATTTACTCGACTCCTTATTCCATACATCACGAATTCCTTGCACCAGTAGTTCACTTTGATTGTACCCTCTAGATAGCTCTCTTTTGGCATGTAGCGGTACTGCTATTACTATGTCTATATCCGAAAATTTATCACTTGTACTTAATCTCCTGCCTAGCATTTTTCCAGCCTCAATACCTAGCTTCATATTTCCCTTGTACTTTATTTGATGTAGTATCTTTCTGACGTTATCTCCACCTTTGAAATTAAGCAGTCCCGCAACATTCTGCAACTCTATTCGTCCCCAAAATTTCTTAGCGAGTGGACTTTCTTTGTCGTCAAATGACTCATATCTAGGAAGTGAATAAGAGCATAGATCGCATATTATAATTTCTTGATGACTGAGGTACCCATCACAACAAACACAGAGGTTTGGTAGTATCAACTGACCTAGAGACTGTAAGATTTTTCTCAATAGGCACACAATTTAAAGGAAATGGAAGACCTTTGCAATCGCATATGTTTGAAAACAAAGAGAAAACTGATATTAGTAAACTTGGAGAATTTGGTCTCATTGCACATCTCACAGAAAAGTTTGAGATGCAACAAGGGAGCTCAATTGTAGGAATAGGTGATGACTCTGCCGTTGTAGAACACAAAGACAAGCAACAGGTGCTAAGTACCGATCTGTATATAGAGAATGTACATTTTGACATTATGTATACTCCGCTTATGCATCTTGGCTATAAGTGTATCACTGCTAGTATCAGTGATATCTGTGCTATGAACGCAACACCTACTCAGGTACTGGTATCTATAGCCATCTCTAGCAGATACTCACTGGAAGCAGTAGAAGAGTTGTATGTAGGAATCAAAGCAGCCTGTGACAATTATAAGGTAGATCTAATCGGAGGAGATACTTCCAGCTCTAAAACTGGACTTCTTATATCTGTAACAGCGGTAGGTCAAGCAGACCAAGACAAAATAGTAAAGCGGTCAGGTGCCAAACCGGGCGATTTGCTCTGTGTATCTGGAGACTTAGGCGGAGCATACATGGGATTGCAAATGCTAGAACGCGAAAAACAAGTATTCCTGGAACAAAAGGATATGCAACCTGACCTTGAAGGCAAAGATTACGTCGTAGGGCGTCAATTGAGACCGGAGGCACGTGTAGATATCGTAGAGATGTTTGAAGAGCTTAAAGTGGCTCCTAGTGCACTTATAGATGTTTCTGACGGCTTATCAAGTGAGATCTTTCACATATGCAAAGCCTCTAATGTTGGGATGAAAGTATATGAAGACAAAATTCCGCTAGATCAGCAAACTTATGATACTGCGATAGAGTTCAACCTACCTCCTACTACTGCTGCAATGAACGGCGGGGAGGATTACGAACTGCTTTTCACTATTCCTCAGAGTGCATATGACAAAATCAAAAATTCTCTAGACGTCACGGTCATTGGATATTGCACAGAACCTCATGAAGGAAAGGAACTAATTACAAAATCTGGAAATGTAGTTCCATTAGAAGCTCAAGGGTGGGAAAACTTCACCTCAAATACTGAAAAAGATTAAGAGTGCTTAACAATAAGTTCTTCTAAAGCCTCTTTTGAGTGGTAACCCATTTTAGAATAAACTTCTTCCCCATTCTTGTATAATTTCACCATAGGAATCGAACTTACCTTAAAGTGATTTGATACTTCAATGCTTTTGTCCGTGTCTACTTTGACAACCTTAAGAGCTTCTTTGTACTCTTCTTTTAAAGCTTCCACATGTGGCTCCATTCGTTTACACGGACCACACCAAGTAGCATAGAAATCAACTAGTACCAAACCATTTGATGCAACGGCTTCATTATAAGCCTCCAAAGTATATCCTGAGTTTCCTTTAGGCTTCTTTGCCTCTATGGCAAGTCCTTGAGATTGCCAATTTAGGATACCTCCCTCTAACTCATATGTTTCAAAACCAGCAGCGGATAGTTGAGCTGATGCTGTGGCACTACGCCCACCTGATTTACAATACACGAGCACAGGTATAGACTTATCTAAAAGAGCAATTTTACTCTCAAAACTAGCACCGTTAACATTTATGTTTTGAGCTGATTCAATGTGATTCATAGCAAACTCCTCAGGAGTACGCACATCTATGAGAGTATAAGTAGATAAGGCTTCTAGTTGCTCATTAAACTCTGTTGCAGGCAAAAGGGTGACTCCATGTTCGTCTTTACTCTCACCACCTCCACAGGCTGCAAAAAGTATAAGTCCTAGACTCCATAGTGCTATTCTCAGCTTATTCATAATTATTAATTTTTAGTATTTCTTCTATTATTCGTCGATCGTTACAAAGTTTAGGAATCTTATGCTGCCCGCCTAATTTTTGTTTGCTCTTCAGCCATTGGTGAAAAGTTCCTGTTTTACAAACCTCAATGCTCAACTCTCTCAAGGCCATGTTTCCTCTTCGTTTAGCTTCATAATCCGAGTTGACATTTTGAAGTTCTCTATCCAAGCATGTCGCAAACTCAGACATTGACTCCGGAGCTTCATCAAACTCTATAGCCCATTCGTGTTTGCCCTGATTTTCATTCTCTAGATAAACGGGAGCTACTGTGTACTCAGACACTATGCAGTTACATTTTATTTGAGCAACAGAAATCGCTGCCTCCGCGTTGTTGACCATCAGCTCCTCGCCAAAAGCATTGATATAGCTCTTCGTTCGACCTATTATTTTAAATCGATATGGGTCTCTACTAGTGAATTCGATAGTGTCACCTATAATATATCTCCAGAGTCCTGCATTCGTGTTCAAAACGACAGCATAGGTCACGCCTAACTCTACTTCTGCCAGCCAAAGTGTTGTAGGATTTTCTGTGCCGTAATCTGCTAAAGGAATAAACTCAAAAAAGATTCCATAGTCCAGCATCAGCAGCATATCTTCATCTTCTCGGTCCTGTATCCCAAAAAAACCTTCGGATGCATTATATGTTTCGCGATATGCGATATCTCTTCCGATTATTTCCTTAAACTGTTTTCTATATGGGTCAAAATTGACTCCGCCGTGCACGTAAAGTTCTAAATTTGGCCATACCTCAGATATGTTTTTAGCCTTTGTTTTTTGAAGAACGGACTGTAGCAAAAGGAGAGTCCAGGACGGCACTCCCGATATATTCGTTACGTTTTCTTCACAAGTGGAATCGACCATTCTCTTCATTTTAGTCTCCCAATCCGGAAGCAAGGCTATATCCATGCTTGGCGTGGCCAAGAAATTAGCGATGAAAGGCATATTATTCATCATCACAGCACTCAAGTCACCATAAAATGAGTCTTCTGCTAATGAATTAACTTGGTGACTACCACCTATGATAAGCCCTTTGCCTTGAAACACTTTAGCATCCGGATTTTGATGGTAATAGTATGCAAGAATGTCTCGACTTCCTCTAAACTGACACTCTTCCAAAGCATCATAGCTTACTGGTATAAATTTACTCTTATCCGATGTCGTACCGCTAGATTTAGCAAACCAATTGATCTCTTCAGGCCACAGTACTCGTTGCTCTCCATTCATCACACGTTGTATGTATGGTTTTATATCATCATATTCAAAAAGTGGTACTCGATCACGATACTCGTTTATGGTATAAACTTCTGTTAACTTGTAATCTCTGCCAAATGAAGTTCTCCGTGCTTCTTTCAATAGTGATTGAAACATCTCCCTCTGAACCTCTAGGCCGTGTTTGAAACTATATTCAATTGTTGGAATTCTCTTTTTGAGGTACCAAGACATGAATGAATTAACAAAGCCTAGCATAGTAACTACTCGTTGAGGTGAATAATGTAATCTCGAATTAGAAGAAAACTCTTGTCGTAATAAGGCCCCAGTTCAAGATTTTCAGCATTGTCAGCTGGAACATGATAGTGTGTGTACTCACCCATCAAATACATAAAAAATGATGGAACCCCTGATTCCGAAAAGAAATAATGGTCACTATTTGCTGCTTTCCCTCTAGACTTAATCTTTGGTAGATAATCATTCTCTTCATTTATTTCCACCAGTTCTTGAAACTTGGATTTATATATGGCCCCATTAACTATAGTGGCACCCTTCTCACCACTTCCCATCAAGTCCATATTAAAAACAAATTTGGTTTTAGATAAAGGAATAACTGGGTCTTTTACATACTGATATGACCCTACTAGACCCGCTTCTTCGCCACCAAAAGCAATAAACGCAATGCTATATTTTTGAGGGTTATTTACGAAATAATCTGCCATATCTAAGAGCATAGCTATGCCGCTTGCGTTGTCATTTGCCCCGTGAAACACTGCTCTACCCATCATCCCTAGATGATCATAATGTCCGCAAAAAATCACTACACTATCTGGATATTCTGTTCCTTTCACATAACCGAGTACATTCTGCGATGTGTAATCTCTGATTAGCTCTGATTCAATGTTTATCTCGATGATCTTAGAAAACTTATCAAAAGAAGAAGTCAGAAGCCAAATGTCAGCTCCTTTTACTTGATTTCGTGCAACACTCCAAGTCAAGTGATCTTTCAAGTAGACCAATGTTTTACCATTATTGCATTCTTTGATTTTCTGAATATTTTCTGCCGCTACTTTATCCTTAGAATCATATGTGCTGATCACAGGAAGAAACCCTTTTCTCAGAGCTTTCTTAACTTTTTTCGCCACTTTAGGAGAGTGCAGCATCTTGGGTGAAACATAGAATACTTCAAATAAACCAGACGACGATCCTGAACTAGGATTCACTAAAAAATCATAACCAGGACGCAACACCTTATCGTCTATAATTACTTCAGCTGTTGGTATCGTATTTACATCTAGATTGAAGTTTTGAAAATAACGTGGTGTATACTTGGCTAACCCTATTTCGGAAAATTTCTCAGCTATAAACTCCGCTGCTAGGCTGTCACCATTATTGACATATCCTCTACCCGAATATTTCTCGCTGCAGAGTTCTGAGATGTTTTGTGATGCCATTTCTCTGTTTTGAGAATAGCTAAACAGTGAGATAGTCATAAGCATGACTAAACCGATCTTCCTATATGCTATTGAGATTATCATTAGTTTTGCGAATCTAAAGAGAAAAAAGAAATATGAGTTTAGGTAAATTTTTTAAAGGACTATTTGGTAAAGCAAAAGATGCAACAGAGGACGTAGTAGAGGCTACATCAAAGTTGGCAGATGAAGCAGTAGAAAAAGCAAAGGACATCGCTGAGGACATATCTGAAGAAGCGGGTGAAGCTTATGAAAAAGCTAAAGAAGTCGCAGGAGAAGTAAAAGAAAAGGCTAAAGAAGTAGCCGACGATATAGCGGAAGAGGCAGGTGAAGCTACCGCAAAAGCTAAGGAAATGGCCTCCGATGCTATGGAAAAAGCAAAAGAGACTGCTGATGAAGTGACCGAAGCTGCTGGCGAAGCATTTGACAAAGCAAAAGAAGCCGCTAGTGAAGCTGCAGACGTAGTCAAAGAAAAAGCTAATGATGCTGTAGAAGGTGCTAAGAAAATGACCGGAATGTCTAAAGAGGAAGCTCCTGAGGAAGCCGAAAACACAGACCCTAAGTCAGAAGAAGAGTAATAACATCAAATGGATAAGCTGCAGACACTTGAAATTATAAGTGTTCTATGCAACATTGCTTTCTTGGTGTTACTCACTCAGGAAAAAAAACAATGTTGGATGTTTGGCATTATAGGCTCCCTCTTAGGAGCCTATGTTATTTATCAAAGTGGGTACTATTCAGAATCCATTCTATATGTATTCTATGCCATCGTAGGTGTCTATGGGTATGTCTACTGGGATAGTAAAAAAGATAAAGAATTTAGAATAAAGAGGTCTAAGGTGATAGATGTTATTATGATCATCCTTGCTGGCGGGGTAGGAACCTTGGGGTTGGGATACCTCATGAGTAAAACAGACGCGAGCAAGCCATACTATGATGCTCTTAGCTCTGTCTTCGGTGTAATTGCCACTTTTCTTGAACTGTACAAATACTTTATAGCTTGGGGCTTCTGGATTGTTATTAATGCATATACTATATGGCTATACGGAATCAAAGAACTTAATTTCCTTGCCATACAAATGCTTATTTACACAATTCTATCTATTTACGGGTTTGCCATTTGGTACAAAAAACTATCTGCCAAAGCACAATGATACTTGTCCTTGTATCCTTTTTTAGATATTTACTACCAAAGCACATAGTTGCCATTACAATATGGCCGTTTATGCTGTTCAAACGAAAAGAAGACACTAGGAATGTGAAAATTTTGAATCACG
>JBMYYN010000073.1:0-8437 GCA_049609445.1 Bacteroidia bacterium
GCGTTCTAATTCGATAGCTACTCTTTTCAAATTCAATGACCGAAGCACTCATGCTGGTTTCAGAAGTTAATGCAGTTTCTAGGAAATCGCCAGAAGTTGAAACAGAAACAATGTCCGTATTTGGATATTTTTCTCTTAGTTCTTTGATCCCAGAAGCATCCTCAAGGGAATATCTATCCGCAAATAGTAGGACTAACTTAGCTTTATCAGAATGTTCTTTTACACTGATATCTTGCCATTCTCCATCGACGTACTCTAATTGAGAAATTATCATATAAGTAGTTTCTATTGGTAAATATATGTATACACATTCAATTCTCAAAGAAATACTATGTCATTTGTCTTGATTTTAGACATTTTTTGCTCAATTTGGGAATCGTTTCAGATTTGGTTTTGCTGAGAGGTCGGTTATTCAAAAAAAAATCGTTGCTTTGACGTGAATGAAAAATATCCTAGTAATGGGAAGCGGAAGTTGGGGTACAGCATTAGTCAAAATATTGCTAGAGGACTCTGATGTTCAGGTAGATTGGTGGGTTAGAAACCCTAAAATGGCTGATCATATCAATTCGAAAGGAAGAAATCCTAAATATCTACGTTCTGTAAAATTTGATACCAATAGACTTAGTGCAAGTAGCGATGTGAGTAGGCTGATTGACCGGAATGATACCATACTCCTGGTTACTCCATCGGCTTTTGTATCTGATATACTAGAGACCGTTTCTAACGAACAATTGGTTGGAAAGAAAATCATTTCTGCAATAAAAGGAGTTGAGCCCAAAACATTGAAAATAGTAGGTGAGTATCTCTTTGAAAACAAAGGAGTTCGTCCCGAAGATTTTGGAGTAATTACAGGCCCGTGTCACGCAGAAGAGGTTGCCCAAGAAAAGCTGAGTTACTTGACTTTTGCTAGTACAAATGAGAGCTTTTGCCAGCAAATGTGTCAGGCTTTAGATTGTAATTTTATAAAGGTCACTCCGAGTGCCGATATATATGGAACCGAGATTTCTGCGGTGCTAAAGAATGTGTATGCTATTGCTGCAGGAATGTGTCATAGTCTTGGATATGGAGATAATTTTCAAGCAGTCTTAGTAAGTAATGCCATACGAGAGATAAAGAGATTTATAGCAGCAGTACATCCTATAGATAGAGATGCAGACGATAGTGCGTACTTAGGAGATCTACTGGTTACGGCATATTCTCAGTATAGCCGAAATCGGACTCTGGGAGCGATGCTCGGCAAAGGATATTCGGTTCGATCTGCGTTGATGGAGATGGAAATGGTAGCAGAAGGTTATTATGCTACGGAAAGCATTCATACGCTCAACGAAAAATACAACGTAGAAATGCCCATATTGGAATTTGCCTACAACGTGATATATGGTGGAGGAAACGTGAGAGAGGAAGCAGTGAAACTTACAAAAAGATTAAATTAGAGAAGGAATACTAAGGGACATGAAGAAATTTTTAATCACGCTTTTATATGCGAGTCTAGCAACGCTTGTTGTAGGGTACCTATTTCGAGTTTTGCATTATCCAGAGTTTAAGGATGTTACCATTTTTGCTTTTTGGTTGCATATTGGATCATACTTGGGGTACTCGCTCCTGGTCAAAGACAAGGATGATCGAATGATGTATCCAATGATTATGCTATTGGCCGTCGTGAGTGTTACGGTTTTTAATATATCACTTGAAGGAGTGATGAGCCCAGTGATGTTGAGTACAATACTTTTTTTGCTTTTTCTCGGCTATGTATCGTATCACCTTCTGACCAGAAATTATTTAGATTCTAACGAACTTAAAATACTCTCGAAACTGAATATGGTGGCGATTGCTTTATGCATCATAGCTACGGTATTTAAGCTATCCAGGTGGCCATATGCCGACAAAATATTGATAGCCGGCTGTGGGTCAGTTGCGTTTATGCTTTTACTCACTGGAGTGACTAAAGGGCTCAAACGTGACGCATAAAAAAGCCCCTAAATCTATTTAAGACTTAGGAGCTCAGAATTAATATTGTTTTCTAACTATGAAGTTTGGCTCATAGCAAAGTTCACATCCATCCAGCTGCCACCATTGTAGCATTCTACATTTTGAGACTGTAGGTAGCCAGTAGCCTGTCCACTTCGTCCTCCACTCAAGCAGCAAAGTACTATTGGGCCTTCCATTTCTTGGAATTCGGCTACTCGTTGTGGAACCTCATTTAATGGAATATTGATTGCATTCGCAACACTTCCTCCCATAAATTCTGCTTCTGTTCTTACGTCTACGATTTTTGCACCGTTTTGCAATAATTCTTGAATTGTCATTAGATTATTCGTTCTATAATTTTGATTTGATTTACGTGTTTATTTGGTCACCTTTCCAATCATGCAGTTGGCATAGCTTTTTGCTTTCATAAGGAGACCATTTTCTTCTGTAGCTTCAGGATATCCCATAGAAGATAATTGATCCAAAATGGTAGCTCGAGTAGCATCGTCACTATAAGTTACATCTACTTCTCCGTTGTCAAAATCCACTTTGACGTCAGACACACCGTCTATTCCGCTGATTTTTGTAGTGATGCTGTGAGCACATCCGCCACATTTTATATTCGCTATATTTAATACTTCTTGTTTCATTTTGTTTTGCACGTATTTACTCCAAATAACGTGTATAATGGACAAAAGTTCACTAAACTAGTAAGGAATAATATGACCGCCACAACCAAGGAAATAGTTCCTAAGGTTCCACTTAAAACTCCGGTGTAGTTTGCTCCGGCGATTAGAAAACCTGCAAGTATTCTCAGAAGTCGATCAGATGTACCAATGTTCCTTTTCATAACGCAAATTAATCGGATATGATTAGTATGAAGAGTGACTTTGGTTACATTCTAAAATCAAACGGTCATAATACCTTAAATACTGGAAGCTTTTTGAGCTCCTTCTCTGAATGAGGACTATGCTTATATATCCATTCGAGCTGTTCTGGTGCTGTCATGCCTCCACGAGATGAGGCTTTAGATTGCTTTGCTTTTTCAAATTGAGCTTTTAGTGCCGGATTATTAGCCAATAGGTCAGCAGCTCTATCTTCAAATACGTATGCACTATAATGTTCTTTTTGCTGTAAAACGGCATCGAAAAAATTCCAATTGAAGTATGAATCAGGTCCTTCAGGTTCCAGCATTTCCAATATAAACCGATCCTTGTCTGTGCCCGTAGAAATGAGGTAGTCTCCCTTCCTAAATGTCCAATCTATCGTATCCATATCTATCTTTGTGTCGTAATGTAAATAGTGCTTTTCGTAAGCCTGATCTACAGTTTCAAACTCCACGATTTTGTAAACTTCTACCTTTATAGTGGTGTCTTGGCTTAGTTCCTTGAGTTCTACTCCATTCCATCTAAGTCTGTCTTCTACATCTATGAATCCCCTACGCAGTATATATGCTTTTGGTTTCGTTTTTCTCGTGGTTTCCAACATACTTCCTCTGTAAAACATAGATTTGGTTATGGGTTTAGATCTGTCATAGTAGAGCCTATCTTCGCCACTTACTTCGCTTTTTTTATAACCATATTCATACCCTTTGAATTGGATTTCCTTAAAATCATATTTGTCTACATCCCAATCTATAGGCATAGTAGTAGCTGATGCTACGTCGGATTTTTGTATATCACGTGCTACTTGTATTTGGCTGTTTTGCTCCTTTGTATATTCTACTGTGCTGAGCAGGTAATCGTAGGTTGCCTCCACACGTTGTTTGAATGGCTTGAGCATATGTGTTTCGGTGATAAAACCAAAAATATTGTGCAACGTCGTGAGTCCACTGCTATAACGAGGCGAGTCATAAAATGTCGCATAACTATCCTTGAGTGGTCCGCCCCAGTGATTTACATAAGGTACCATTTCGTTACCCTTAGATTTCATTTTTTGCTCCAAAGAAGGAATCATTTTGGATCGTAAGTGAGAACCCATTTGACCGCCTAATTTGTCAGGTTGAGTGCTTAAGTAGGTGATGTTGTATTGGTAGTCTGCACCATTGCTTACGTGTGTTTCGACGTAGACATCAGGGTCAATCAGTTGTAGGAGTTTTGCAAATGATTGTGCGTTTCTACTATCACATTTTACAAAGTCTCGATTGAGGTCTAAGTTCTGTGCATTTCCTCTGAATCCATATTCCATGGGGCCATTTTGATTGGCTCGACTGCTGTTGCTCCTATTGAGTGCACCACCTATGTTATAGTAAGGTATGCATACTACAATGCAACTGTCCATGAGCTCACGGTGGTCTAGCAGTATATCTCTGTACAGCATCATGCTAGCATCCACACCGTCTGGTTCTCCAGGATGAATTGCATTGTTTATCAATATCGTTGACTTACTGGATGACTTTACATTTTCAAGTTTGACCTTGCCTTTAGAAAGTACAATAGTGTGAAGCGGATATCCTGCATCGGTCATACCAAATTCTTGCATATGAACCTCATCAAAGTTTTTAGCTAGGTTATCCCACCAACTAATGCCATCTGTATATGAAGCGGACTTGGTCCCGTTTGATTTTTCGAAGGTAGTAAGGAACTGATTTTCCAATGTACTTGAAGTCCAGGAAAAAAAAGTCAAAGAAATCAGGATTACTGATAGATGTCTCATGGAAACAAAGGTATATAACTAAGATTCAATACATTTGAGAAATATGACTAGATATAGACCTGTGAAAGTATTGTTGATGATAGCCATGCTTGTTTCAATCCTGTCTTTTTCTTCAAGTAAGAGACCGGAATACATGCCACAACCGCGATGGTACGTATATGTACCTACTGGCACTATGTTCAATGAGGATGGTAAAAATGTTTCTATAAATGCATTTTGGATGTCATGGACCGAGATAACAAATGCTCAATATAAAGAGTATTTGGCGGATGTTGATTCTACAATGCCGCATACCAAACCTGATACTTCTATGTTGAACAGCCAGCTTTGGATTAATAAATATAAGGATTACTTTACTTATTCTATGTTCGATGATTTTCCTGTGGTAGGCTTGTCTAAAGAGCAGATGGAGAACTATGCTCTATGGAGAGGAGAGCAGTATCGTAAGGAAAATCCAGAATGGGAAGGGAAGTTTAGACTGCCTACAAAAGAAGAATGGCAATATGCCGCAAGCGGCGGCAGACAGAGTCAGGAGTTCCCATGGGGGGAGTCATTTTACAGAAACAGTAAAGGATGCAACCTTATGCATTTTTTTGACCTTGATCAGCGATTTGCGGTATATGGGGACGAAGGAGCGAGCAAAGTATTGTATAGGAATGATATTTCGGATTCATTAGCTTCTGCAGAGTATAGTAAGATGACAGTTGCTACGAAGAGTTTTAAAAAGTTAAAAAGAAGACACTTCGGGAAAGGATTGCCGTACTTAGCAATGCCAGTACCTGCAGATTCTTACTTTCCAAATGACTATGGTCTATATGGCATGAGTGGCAATGCGGCAGAGTTCACCGTGGATGGTGAAGTTTTAGGAGGGAGTTACAAAACGGCTGCGGAGTATTGCAAGATTCGAGGAGCTAAACCATATCCTTTTGATGCTTCAAAGCCACAGTCTGATGTTGGATTTAGACTGGTATGTTCAAATGAAGGATATACTTATAGCAGGACAGAGGAAATCGAAGAATGATACCATTAATACCGCAACCCATTATTTTTATTTGAGAAAGAGGTTTGGAAAATGAAGCCTTCTAAATGAATATTGCATCCGAATGCAAATCACAGGAAATCTTCGAAAAATGAGCACAGAACTTAGTGGTTCTATACCTCAGTACAGGTTAGGACTTAAGGATGTGCTATCACCGTTGGACCCAATTCTTATTAATGATCTCATTGGACGAGATATACGTATAGAATTTGAAGGGTATTTCAATTCTGTAATCTCTGGTGAAAAAATGAAGAAACCATTCGGAGAAGGAATGACGTACAAGGAGTTTATGGAAAGTCCTCAAGCCAGTCCGAGTATCATGAGACCCGAGTTGAGCCAGATCCATGAAGGAATAGCTTTGAGAGATTATGAGTGGGAGGTGAGACACCATTTACAACCGCATGTGGTCTATATTTCTCGGACGAGCAATTTTAAAGTGGGTGTAACAAGAGACACCAATATGCCTTATAGGTGGATAGATCAAGGAGCCACGCAGGCTATAGTTCTAGCAGAAGTTCCATATCGTCAGCTTGCAGGATTGATAGAAGTAGCACTCAAGGAGCACATTAGTGATAAGACTGCATGGCAACGAATGCTTAAAGGAGTGGTAGAAGATGACAGAGATATAATAGATGTCCGAAATGAGATGGCGGCATTGGTTCCTTCTGAGTTGCAGGCTTATATAAGCAGGACTAATGAGGTTACAGAAATCAATTACCCAGTGGAAGTGTACCCTGAAAAAGTAAAAAGCCTAAAACTTGAAAAGGTGAAGGTGATCGAAGATAAATTGGTTGGCGTTAAAGGGCAGTACTTGATATTTGAGAATGGAGTGACCAATATCAGAAGTCAGAGTGGGGCGAGGGTGACTATAGAGTATTAGTCATTTTGACTATTCACTATATCTGACCCTATTTCTTCTAACGCTTGTTCTGGGTCCACATATTCTTTGATCCATTTTTTCTTCAAATAAGAATACATTAGGTATGTGCTGAGAATACCGAAAGGTACAGCTATTAAGGAGATAGCAAATTCACTAGTGCCTTCTACACCTTTATTGTAAAATAAGTCGGTTAAGACAAAGGAAATAGTACCAAATACTATAGTCCCAAAGTAATATGCAGCGATACCCAATAGGATAAAGGACCAGCTTTTTGAGTTTGGACGATATTTAAGACGTAGTTTATGATATTCGTTACCGATAAAATAGAGTAATAATAATCCGAGCATTACGCAATAGTACTTAAAATACCTCGTGAAATTTATATCTTGGATTAAAACATTTGATTCAATAAACACACAATTTAATAAGAGCGTATAAATTCTTTAAGTAACACTTATCTTCGCCGCATTGGGACAAGAACAAACTTCAGATAGAAAAAAAGACCACATAGAACTTGCGTTTGAGTCTGTGGTGAAGAACCAAGATGAGAGGTTTTATTACGAACCACTTTTTGAGGGTCATCCAGTAGATAAACCTTTGCATACGAATTTTGTAGGGAAAGACATGAATGCTCCACTGTGGGTGAGCAGTATGACGGGAGGTACCAAAGAAGCTGGAACAATCAATAGGAACTTGGCGAGAGCATGTGGTGAATTTGGTCTCGGAATGGGATTAGGTAGCTGCAGAATTATTCTAAAAGATGATGAGTATCTAGCAGACTTTCAATTGAGAAAGGAGATGGGTGATTTCCCGCTTTACGCAAACCTAGGGATAGCTCAGCTTGAGGAATTGTTTGAAGAAGGAAAAAAACATCTGGTGACTGAACTTGTAAAAAGAACAGAAACGGATGGTCTTATTGTTCACGTAAATCCCCTGCAAGAATGGCTTCAGCCAGAAGGCGATGTTTTTAAGTCGACTCCTATAGATACGATAAAGCGAACAATAGATTTAGGTGAAAAAATAATCGTAAAAGAAGTAGGTCAAGGATTTGGACCTAAGAGTCTAAAGGCTCTTATGCAGCTTCCTATAGCAGCCATAGATTTCGGAGCACATGGCGGAACAAATTTCAGCAAGCTTGAGATGCACAGAAGTAGTGAGTTGCGTAAAGATGCATACCAACAGGTAGCCTCATGGGGACATAGTGCACATGAAATGGTTGGTTTTTATAATTGTTTGAATGAAGAACTAGCGGGGAATCATGCAAAAGCCGATATTCTCATCAGTGGTGGCGTACATAATTTTGTGGATGGATACTACTTAATCAATAGAATAGATGCAAATGCAATCTACGGCCAGGCCTCAGCTTTTTTGAAGCATGCAAGAGGGAGCTATGAGGATTTACAAGAATATGTGGAGTTACAGTTGAAGGGATTGAGACTTGCGAACTCATATTTGACAGTTAGATAGAGAGTATAGTATTGAGTACTGAGACAATTAGTTATGAGTAAGGATAATTTCAAGGAACTAAAAGTGTGGCAGAAATGCCGCTCATTTACCAAAGAAATATACTCGATGAAGTACTCTTTTCCTGATGATGAAAAATTTGATTTAATACGCCAATTGCGAAGGGCAACGATATCGATAACCAATAATATAGCAGAATGGTGTGGTAGGAATTCAGATAAACAGCTAGTACAATTTTTGCAATACTCATACTGTTCAGCAGTAGAAGTGGAAAATGTTTTAATACTCGCTTCTGATTTACACTTTAGAAGTAAAATTAGTTTTAAAGATTTCAGTTCAGAACTGATTCAGATTCAAAAGATGCTTTTTGCATTAGTAAATATAAAGTCTAATATCTAATAAGTAGCGAAGCTGCTTCAATAGCTAATATA
>JBMYYN010000074.1:0-8416 GCA_049609445.1 Bacteroidia bacterium
TCTTCTGGACTCAATTTCAAATCCTCGATCGCCCTTGACTTCAATGGTCTAAAGTAGATCAATAATACTCCCATCATCAGGGAATACAGCAAAATATTGGTCCGACCAGAAAGGTAAAAGGCAATTCCTCCAAAGAAGGCGGACCCTTCTAGAGCAGCCCAAAGTACGATGTTGTTGAGTCGATATACATCAAGTTTACTTTCTAACGAGTCGGATGCTTGAACTTTTTTATATCTGCTCTTACCAAAGTAGTATGCTACGGCGAATGTAAGCACAGCAGTCACAGGTACTATAATTTCGAGGATATCCCAGCCTATCTCGGAGCTGACGACCTCACCGCTCTTTGACTTGATAGTATATATAATTCCAATTATCAAAGCGGTGGCAATACATATCGCTAAATGTATTAACGTGATTTGTTTAAAAATATCTCCGGGCTTTTTCATTTACAATAGACTTATTTGATCTCCAGATGTGAAGGAGTCCTTATCTTTCTTATCATTAGATGGAAGCTTCGGTACAGCTTCATCTGGGATTTCTTTCAATTCTGGTTCTTCCTTGATTTCCTTTTTACTTTCTCGCTTTGCGATAGGAGGACGTTTTGCGATAGGCGTTTTTTCGTCTTTCACTTCACTTCCTTTTTCGACTTCCTTTTTTGGAGGTACAGAAGTCGGTTCGTTTCCATTATTATCAGGAGGAGTATTATCTTCAGGTTCCTCCGGTTCTGGTGGAGTAGGAGGAGGTAGAAGCTTCACTTTGGCAAACTCCTTACCGCAAATACGATTACCTATGCTCTTCCATCCTTTTACATCGATGAAATCTGCTAGATTTACCTCTGAGGTTTTCTTTTCTCCAGATTTAGTTTTTACTGTGAGTTCTACAATAGGCGTGATTTGAGTCGTAGAAAGTACCATTTTACTTCCCCATCCTTCCGTAATAAAAGAGAATCGTTTACCAGTTGTAGATGTCTCTATATGAAAACGTTTGATGCAGTAGTGCTTGCTATTACCATCGTAGTGCATAACAGTTATAACACCCTCGGGATCAAACTTTTCAATGATCTTTATTTCTTTATTGGAATAGTGATTAGTAAGTTCATGATTTGTCAACTCATACTCCCCATTTTCATAGATGACAAGGATTAGGTCATCCGTCTGGAAACTACCTAAGTACTCTCCTCTCTCGTGTACATTCAGTCGTCCTATATTTTTCTCATACCAAATATCTCTGCCGCCTATTGTAGAAACACCTTTTTCTTTGAGATCTACTTTGCGGACTGGATGTTTAGTCACCATGTTCCCTTGACTTCCCCTTCCTTTGATGACTATATCGGCAAAGTTGTATTCAAGTAATTTGTTTCGAGCCTTTGCAGCTGAGTGTAAATAAACGTTTACAATCTCAGCCTCGCCATTTGGATTAGCTGTAAAGTAAAGTAATTTGCTTCCAGGTGTCCCTTTAGTCACACTGTATTCCTTGTCTCTGGTGATGCTCGTAACGTTGAAACGCTTAGCATATGTCTTTTTCGTTTTACCGTCAGTGTATACGGCATTATAAGTCAATCTATCGTCTACCTTACGGAAGACTGCTACACGTATAATGTTTTTACCAAAGAATGCCTTGCTACTCACTTTGCTTACGGAGTATGTACCATCCTTTCTGAATACGATGATGTCATCTATATCAGAACAGTCGCAGATGTATTCTTCTTTTTTGATACCAGTACCTACAAATCCTTCTTTGAGATTGGCATAAAGCTTCTCATTGGCAACAGCAACAACCTTGGTATTGATTTCTTCGAAGCCTTTAATTTCAGTCTTACGCTCTTTCCCTTTGCCAAACTTGGTCAGGAGTTCTTGGTAGTATGCAATTGCGTACTCTGTTATATTGTCAAGATGATGATTGACTTCTGCAAGGGCATCTTCTATGCCTTTAAGAAGTTCGTCTGCTTTGAAACTATCAAACTTAGAAATTCGTTTGATTTTGATTTCTGTAAGCCTAACAATATCTTCCTCTGTGACCTCTCGCTTGAGATGCTTGATATGTGGTTTTAATCCTAGGTCTATAGCTTCCAATACAGCTTCCCAAGTCTCGCACTCCTCGATGTCTCGATAGATTCGTTCTTCTATAAATATTTTTTCTAGTGAACTAAAGTGCCATTTTTCTTCAAGTTCACCTCGTTTGATTTCTAGTTCAGACGTCAGAAGTTTTACCGTGTTATCGGTGTTGATTTTTAAAATATCTGATACTCCTAAAAACATTGGCTTGTCATCTACAATGACACAAGCATTTGGAGAGATAGAAGTCTCACAATTCGTGAATGCATATAATGCATCTATCGTTTTATCAGTAGATATATTATTAGGCAATTGTATTTCTACCTCAACATCTTTGGCTGTATTATCTACTACCTTTTTGATCTTGATTTTACCTTTGTCGTTTGCTTTTAGAATATTGTCTATCAACGCACCGGTCGTGATACCGTAGGGCACATCAGTTATGGCTAGAGTATTCTTGCTTTTTTCTACTATAGTAGCACGTACTTTGACTCTTCCGCCACGTCTACCATCTTGATAGTCAGACACATCTATCTGTCCTCCAGTTTGAAAATCAGGATATAGTGTGGGCTTTTTGCCTTCGAGCAGCTTAATGCTTCCTTTCACTAACTCTACAAAGTTGTGAGGGAGTATTTTAGTACTCAATCCAACAGCTATTCCTTCTACACCTTGGGCTAGGAGTAGGGGAAATTTGACAGGAAGCGTGATAGGTTCATTTTTTCTTCCATCGTATGACTTTTGCCATTCGGTAGTTTGCTTGTTAAATGCAATAGCAAGAGCAAATTTGTTTAATCTGGCCTCTATATATCTAGGAGCTGCCGCACTATCTCCCGTACGTACATCTCCCCAGTTTCCTTGACAGTCGATGAGCAGATCTTTCTGTCCCATATTGATTATGGCACCGCCGATGGCAGCATCTCCATGTGGATGGTACTGCATAGTGCTTCCTATGACATTAGCTACTTTGTTATACCTACCATCATCGAGTTCCTTCATAGCGTGAAGGAATCTTCGTTGTACTGGTTTTAGTCCATCATTGATATGAGGAACTGCTCTCTCCAGTATCACGTAGCTCGCGTAGTCAAGGAACCAATCCTCGTACATGCCCTTCACCGCACGCTGTCCGTCTTCCAGGTCTATTTTGGTGACCTTTTCTTCAGGATTTTGCTCCAAATTGTCGTCTAATTCTTCGTTCTCGTCCATCTCAATTAAGCAGCTGTTGTTTCTTTTTTGCTTGCAGTTATCAGCTCTGACTGTTCTTCTGATTCGTCAATCTCTAACCTAAGGTTATTTATGATAAACTTCTGTCTGTCAGGGGTATTTTTACCCATATAATATTCTAATATCTTATTGATACTGGAATCTTCTGATAGTAGTACTGGTTCAAGTCTAATGTCGTCACCAATAAATCCACCAAACTCGTCAGGTGAAATCTCACCCAGTCCTTTGAATCGAGTAATCTCTGCAGATTTTCCCAGTTTATTGAGCGCATCAAACCTTTCTTGATCTGTATAGCAATAAATGGTTTCTTTCTTGTTTCGTACTCTAAACAATGGTGTCTCTAATATGTATACGTGCCCTTTTCTCACAAGGTCAGGGAAGAACTGAAGAAAGAAGGTAAGAATCAGTAGACGGATATGCATACCATCCACATCTGCATCCGTTGCGATGACTACTTTATTATATCTCAAATCATCAATACTCTCTTCAATATTCAGTGCATGCTGAAGCAGGTTAAATTCTTCATTTTCGTAGACAATCTTCTTCTTGAGTCCGTAGCAATTGAGTGGTTTACCTCTGAGACTAAATACTGCTTGCGTTTGCACATCCCTAGCCTTAGTGATACTTCCAGATGCTGAGTCTCCCTCTGTGATAAATAGGGTTGTTTCTAATCTATTATCCTTTTTCTCATCTGTGAAGTGGACTCTACAATCTCTAAGTTTCTTATTGTGTACACTAGCTTTTTTAGCTCTCTCCCTAGCAATCTTACGTACACCAGCCATGTCCTTACGCTCACGTTCAGATTGTTGGATTTTTTTTAGTAAAATTTCAGCAGTGTCGGGATTCTTATGAAGGAAGTTGTCAAGTTTAGATTTAACAAATTGATTTATTTCTGCTTTAAGCGAAGCACCACCAGGAGCGACTTCTGTACTTCCTAGTTTTGTTTTAGTCTGAGATTCGAATACCGGTTCTTGTATTCGTACACTTATAGCTGATACCAACGATGCTCTTATGTCTGTAGAGTCAAAATTCTTTCCGTAGAAGTCCCGTATAGTCCTTACAAGAGCTTCTTTGAATGCAGTGACGTGTGTACCACCTTGGGTAGTGTTTTGACCATTTACGAAAGAATAATAGTCCTCACCATAGTGATTGTCGTGAGTAATGGCCATTTCGATATCACCTTCTTTTAGATGGATGATTGGATATCGAATTTCTTCAGCATTTGTTTTTCTATCAAGCAGATCTAGAAGACCATTCTTTGAGAAATACTTATTCCCATTGAAATTGATTGTTAGACCTGCATTTAAGTATACATAATTCCACATCTGATTATCAATGAATTCATTGATGTACTTATGTGTTTTAAATATTTCTATATCAGCGGTATACTCTACATATGTACCGTTTTTTTCTTCAGTTTTATCCTTCTTTTCTGTCTGGAGTTCGCCTCGCTCGAAGGTAGCTGTCATGCTTTCACCTTCTCTAAAAGAACGGACCAGGAAGTAGCTTGAAAGGGCATTAACAGCCTTTGTACCGACACCGTTTAGTCCTACTGATTTTTGGAATACGTTACTGTCGTACTTTGCACCGGTATTGATCTTACTTACTACGTCTACTACTTTGCCTAAAGGAATTCCTCTACCAAAATCACGCACAGACACCATATTTTCCGCCAGCTTGATGTCTATACGTTTACCATTTCCCATCATAAACTCATCTATGGAGTTATCTATGACCTCTTTCATCAGGATATAGATTCCATCTTCTGCAGATGAGCCATTGCCCAGCTTACCGATATACATACCCGGGCGGAGTCGGATATGTTCTTTCCAGTCTAACGACCGTATACTGTCTTCGTTGTATTGATTTTTAGCCATTTAGCTTTGATAAAAATGTTGTCTTTGGTCTAACGCCCAAATGTAGCATACATCGCTGTTATACGGGAGAGAGTCGCTTGTTTTTTTTATAAACAAGCAGGTGGATAAATGTTACCAAAACTAAAATCAAAAAAAAGAAATGTGTAAACAAAAAAAAGTCCCGCCGAAGCGAGACTTTTAATGTATTAGTATCATCTTCAGTATTAGAAAGTCCTCAGAGGACTGTGTTCCATCATTTTACGCATGTTATTTAGAGCGTATCTCATACGACCTAGTGCTGTATTGATGCTTACATTAGTCATTGCTGCTATTTCCTTGAAACTAAGATCTCCATAGTGTCTAAGTATAAGCACTTGTCTTTGTTCTGCAGGTAATTTATCTATGACCGCTCTGACCATATTTTCTTTTTCCGAACGGATGATTTGCTCTTCTTTATTGTCTACTTGCAGTTTGATTTTTCGGAATACGTCCTCACCATCACTGTTTGTTACGGTAGGCATTCGTTTCATCTTTCTGAAATAATCAATGGCCATATTCCGAGCTATACGGATAGCCCATGGAAGAAATTTGCCTTCTTCGTTATACTTACCTTGTTTTAGATTTCGAATAATCTTAATAAAGGTCTCCTGAAAAAGGTCTTCAGCGATATAACTGTCCTTTACAATGAGGATAATAGTGGTGAAAATTCTGTCTTTGTGACGATTGATTAACATTTCAAGGCACGCCTCGTTACCTTGTACATACTGTTTTACCAGTGCTTGATCTGAAATTTTTGATGAATGCATAATACCTACGGTTTAAAGTTTAAAAAAATGTGTTTTTAAAGAGTATAGGTATTACTTATAGGCGATTCTTAATTTTAATGTTAGTACTAAAATAGCACAATAAATCTAAAGAGACAAATTATTGTTCCATATATTGACTATTTAGGTCAAATTTGCGACCCTTTGTTTGATAAAAGGACATTTATATGGCAGAACAGAAGTACATCGATATACAAAACGCTCATTTACATAATCTAAAGAACGTAAATGTGAAGATACCTAGAAATAAACTTACAGTGGTAACTGGACTATCTGGGAGTGGTAAGTCGTCTTTGGTATTTAATACACTGTATGCCGAAGGTCAGAGAAGGTATGTAGAAAGCCTTAGTAGTTATGCGAGACAGTTTTTAGGCAGACTGGAGAAACCGATGGTAGACAATATCAAAGGTTTGACACCTTGTATAGCCATAGAGCAAAAAGTAAATACCAGAAATCCAAGAAGTACCGTAGCGACGAGTACAGAGTTATATGATTACCTGAAATTGCTTTGGGCTAGAGTGGGCAAGACTATTTCTCCTATAAGTGGTCAAGAGGTAAAAAAACACAGTACGAGTGATGTTATCAATTTTGTTCTTTCACAGGAAGAAGGGACACCGGTCTATATATGTTATAAGCCTAAACATAAAGGTGAAAGAAATTACCTAGAGATAGCTCTACAAAAAGGATACAATCGTGTATGGACAGCGGGAAGCGTACTGCGTATAGAAGACGCTATCGAATCTAAGCTAGATGAAGAATACTTCATTCTAGTAGACAGATTAAAGGCTACAACGGTTACCGATGAATATAAGAGTAGATTATCTGATTCTGTAGAAACTGCTTTCTGGGAAGGTGACGGTGAAGCTACAGTGATTACAGATACCGATCAATTTAACTTCAACAATAAGTTTGAGTTGGACGGTATGAGTTTTGAAGAGCCTTCTGTAAACCTGCTTAGCTTTAACAATCCGTATGGTGCTTGCTCCGAATGTGAAGGGTTTGGAAGTATAATAGGCATAGACCCTGAACTTGTGATTCCCAATAGGTCTCTTTCTGTTTACGAAAACGCCATTGCATGTTGGAAAGGTGAGACATTAAGCCAATGGAAACTTGACTTTATTCAGGCAAGTGCGGACTACAATTTCCCAATTCATCGACCAATAGGTGAACTGAATAAAAAAGAACTTAAACTTCTTTGGAAGGGGAATAAAGACGTGAATGGTTTGGATACATTCTTCCAGTATTTACAAGAAAACTCATACAAAATACAGTATAGAGTTATGTTAAGTAAGTATCGAGGAAAGACGACATGTCCGTCATGTCTAGGTACTCGGATTCGTAAAGATGGAAGCTATGTCAAAATATACAATGAGGCTAAGAATCCGTCTTTTATCAAAGATGAACATTTCTCAAGTTTGAGTGAAATACTATTGCTTAACTTGGAGCAGGCGACTGAGTTCTTTAATAATTTGGAACTAGCTGATCAATCAGCAGAAATAGCAAAGCCTATACTTGTTGAGATAAACAACAGATTGGACTACTTGATGAGAGTAGGACTTAGTTACCTTGGTTTGAATAGGCTCAGCAATAGTCTCAGTGGTGGAGAGAGCCAAAGGATCAATCTAGCGACTTCATTAGGAAGCAGTCTAGTAGGTAGTAGTTATATCTTGGATGAGCCGAGCATAGGGTTGCACTCTAAGGATACTGAGAAGTTGATTTCAGTACTACAAAATTTAAAGGAAAAAGGGAATACCGTCGTAGTAGTAGAGCACGATGAAGATATGATGCGAACCGCTGATTATCTGATAGATATGGGTCCTGAGGCAGGTCATCTTGGAGGAGAAGTAGTCTTTGAAGGCGACTATGACGATCTCAAAGGAAAAGATACCTTAACTGCTAAATATCTGGATGAAGAAGAAAAAATAGAAATTCCAACTGTACGTCGTAAGTGGAACAATAAAATCACTTTAGTTAAGGCGATGCAGCATAACCTTAAGGGGGTTACGGTGGATTTTCCTCTAAATACATTGACTGTGGTGACAGGAGTAAGTGGTAGTGGCAAAACTTCTCTTGTAAAAGGAATTCTATACCCAGCGGTGCTTAGAGAAACACAACAGTACAGTACTCAAAGGATAGGAGAGGTGAAGGAGATAAAAGGAGACTTTAGTACGTTCACAGCGGTAGAATTGGTGGATCAGAACCCTATAGGTAAATCAAGTAGAAGTAACCCGGTAACGTATGTAAAGGCTTATGATGCGATAAGAGAATTGTTCAGTACAATGCCAATTGCTAAACAAAGAGGATTTAAAACCAAGCATTTTTCTTTTAACGTAGATGGAGGTAGATGTGACAACTGTCAGGGAGAAGGAGAGGAGATAGTAGAAATGCAATTTATGGCAGATTTGCATTTGACTTGTGAAGAGTGTAACGGACGTAGGTTCAAAGAGGAAGTTTTAGATGT
>JBMYYN010000075.1:0-8390 GCA_049609445.1 Bacteroidia bacterium
TGGGTGGCGTAGTTTCTTGTATCGAGTCTGGATGGATACAAAATGAAATTCAAAACTCGGCCTATCAGTTTCAAAAGAATATGGAGTCTAACGAAGAAATCATTGTAGGAAAAAGGGTTAGTGTTCCTTTTGGTAAGAATAAAATAATGGCTGGTCTCATATATAGAATCAGCGAAGAACCACCGAGTACTTATCAGGCAAAATATATCTATGATGTCGTAGATAATGAACCTATCGTACAGGAGTCTCAATTGACCTTTTGGAACTGGGTTTCATCCTACTATATGACTTCACTTGGTCTGGTATACAATGCTGCCATGCCTGCAGGGCTAAAAATGGAAGGTGAAAGCATGATGATCCTGCATCCAGACTATGACCATCAGACTACTTTAGATCCTAAAGAGTATCTCATCATAGAAAGTCTGAAGGCCAATATAGAGATGAGTATTACTCAAGCCAGTAGTGTTCTCAAAATAAAGCAAATCCATAAATATGTAAAATCACTCTATCTCAAAGGAGCAATTCTACTCAAAGAGGATATCAATGAGGTTTACAAACCAAAAATGGTCAACTACATCTCCATACCTTCAGATATCCAAGAAGATAAAAAACTGAATGTATTATTTGACGAACTAGAGCGAAGAGCAAAAAAGCAGCTTCAAGCGTTGATGACTTTCATATCAAAATACGGAATAAGTGGAGAAGCTGAAAAATCAGAACTAGTAAAACACGGAGCAACTAATTCTGCCATAAATGCACTTATAGAAAAACAAATTTTCACACAAGAAAACAGAGCAAAATCACGCATTCAATACATAGAAGAGAGTCAGAAAATAGAAGATTTAGAGCTAGAGCAACATGAGGCTTACTCACAGATAGTCCAATCATTTAACCAGAGCAAACCCGCCCTACTCTATGGAGTAACTTCAAGCGGGAAAACACATATTTACGCTCACCTCATTAGAGAAGCTTTAGATAAAGAACAACAAGTGCTCTATCTGCTACCTGAGATAGCCTTAACTACTCAACTAATACAAAGGTTACAGAAGTACTTTGGTGAAAAGCTAGTGGTTTCACATTCCAAGTTTAGCAATAATGAACGAGTAGAAGTGTACCAATCAATTCAATCTGGTAAACCACTGCTCATCGTCGGCACCCGAAGTGCTATTTTTCAACCTTTTAAAAGTCTAGGTTTGATCATAGTGGATGAGGAACATGAGAGCAGTTTTAAGCAGCACGAACCGGCTCCGAGATTCCATGCCAGAGATTCTGCCTTGTATCTAGCAAATAAACTAAAAGCTAATATCGTACTCGGTAGTGCTACCCCTGCTGTAGAATCCTTTTACAATGCAACACAGGGAAAATACGAACTGGTATCATTGACCAAACGGTATGACAATGCTATCTTACCTATTATCAAGGTTGTTGATATGCAACAACAGAAGAAGCAAAAAAGAATCAGAGGAATATTCAGTGACACACTTCTAGATGCCATCTCCTCAGCTAAAAAACTTGGCAAACAGGTCATCTTATTTCAAAACAAAAAAGGGTATGTACCTGTATTGGAATGCAATATCTGTGCTTGGACACCTAAATGTCAGAACTGTGATATTTCGCTCACCTACTACAAATACCAGGACAATCTCCGTTGTCACTACTGTGGATATACCCAACCTGTCGTCAATCAATGCACCACCTGTGGAAACAAAGGAATAGAGCTTATAGGCTATGGAACGGAACGAATAGAAGACGAACTAGAACTCTATCTTCCTGATATCAAAGTAAAACGGATGGATTATAACACTACCCGTCTTAAAAACGCTCATTCCAAACTCATCAAGGAATTTGCCGATGGTAAAATTGACGTTCTGATTGGCACGCAAATGGTTGCGAAGGGATTGGACTTCGAAAATGTTAGCACTGTGGGTATTTTGAATGCGGATCACCTGATCAACTTTCCCGATTTCAGAGCAAACGAACGAGCTTATCAATTGATTACTCAAGTGGCTGGACGAGCTGGCAGGAGAAAAGAACAGGGAATTGTTTATATCCAAACCTCAAAACCCGACCACCCTGTAATTAAGCAAATCGTTGATAGCGACTACAAATCTATGTACGAAGGTGAACTGGTAGAACGAACCGATTACGACTACCCTCCTTTTCACAGATTAATAAAAATTACACTTAAACACAAAGATGCACTAGAACTCTATAAGCTAGGCAACCATGCTAAGAATCATCTTATCAGTTTTTTTGGTTCTAGCTTACTAGGCCCAGAAAAACCGTATGTTAGTCGCATACGTAACTGGTACTTGCTTCACTTTGTTCTTAAAATAGAAAATCACGGACCGACAATTCGTGAACAAAAACACAAATTAGCAGCAGCGGTATCCCAACTAGACAAACACAAAGACTTCAAGCAAGCACGAATTGTTGTGGATGTAGACCCAATTTAATCGTGTTTTGAGAATTAATCTACCCTATATTTTCCTTATATAAATCGAAGCTATAGACTTGTTTGATAACACAAGCAACTATCTTGGCACGATATTAGTCTATCTTTGTACAGATGAAATACGCAGCAATAATTCTACTTTCTTTTTTTAGTTTTCATGCTCAAGCTCAAAGTAGAGCTGAAGCTACGTTCGTATCTAAAAGTCTAGTTCTAGACAGTATGATAGAAGGAGAAGTGGACACCGTAGTTTATCACTTTACCAATACAGGAGGTTCTGATTTAGTTCTTTACAAAGCAAATACCACATGTGGATGCACTGTAGCAAGTATTCCTACTCGACCAATCAAACCTGGTGAAAGTGAAACAATTGTTGCAACTTTTAACTCATCTCACAAACCTGGATATAATGCCAAGGGTATAAATATAGACAGTAACATAGGGGAAATAAATCTTGTATTTCAAGTCAAGGTAATTCCCAATATGAATCTAAAAAAAGAGGTAGAAAAAGCTCCTCCGATAGATCATAGTGGTCATAATCACTAAACACTCGGTTTAAGTATTTGGTGAAATAATCAAATACTAGTTATATCTATCAACTTTTTACCAATATTCATTTTATTAGACTGTAGGACTTTTATTTTTGCAGCCGTTATAAAATCATGAATATACACGAGTATCAAGCCAAAGAAATCCTTAAGTCTTATGGAGTAGCTATCCAAGAAGGTATAGTTATAGATAAAAAAGAAGATGCACTATCTGCAGGAGCCAAATTGCGTGAGCAAACTGGAACTGATTGGATGGTTGTTAAAGCTCAAATTCACGCAGGTGGTCGTGGAAAAGGCGGAGGAGTAAAACTTGCTAAGAATGACGAAGAACTACAGCAAGTAGTAAATGACATCTTAGGAATGACTTTGGTGACCCCACAGACTAGTGCTGCTGGAAAACTTGTAAGCAAAGTACTTCTAGCTCAAGACGTATATTACCCAGGTGCGAATGAGCCAGACGAGTATTATATGAGTGTATTGCTTGACAGAGCAACTGGTCAAAATGTAATCATATACACAACAGAGGGTGGTATGGATATAGAGCAAGTAGCTCACGATACTCCAGAATTAATTCATAAAGAATTTGTAGATCCTGCATTAGGCCTACAAGGGTTTCAAGCTAGAAAGATTGCATTTAACTTAGGACTAAGCGGAGTCGCATTCAAAGGAATGGTAAAATTCGTAAATGCACTTTACAGAGCATATGTCGAAACTGATTCTGCGATGTTTGAAATCAATCCGGTTTTAAAAACTTCTGATGATAAAATCATAGCTGTAGATAGCAAGGTAACTCTTGATGATAATGCACTATACAGACACAAAGATTTTGCTGCATTGCGTGACGAAAGCGAAGAAGATCCAACAGAAGTAGAAGCTAAGAAGCACGACCTTAACTTTATCAAATTAGACGGAAATGTTGGTTGTATGGTAAATGGTGCTGGTCTAGCAATGGCTACTATGGATATCATCAAGCTAAGTGGTGGAGATCCTGCAAACTTCTTGGACGTAGGAGGAGGAGCTAATGCTACTACTGTAGAAGCAGGTTTTAGAATCATCCTAAAAGATCCAAGTGTAAAAGCAATCCTTATAAACATCTTCGGAGGTATCGTAAGATGTGATAGAGTAGCAAATGGTGTGGTAGAAGCTTATAAGTCTATCGGAGAGATCAATGTCCCGATTATAGTAAGACTACAAGGAACTAACGCTGAGGAAGCTAAGAAAATAATCGATGAGAGTGGACTTCAAGTAGAGTCTGCAATTGTTCTTCAAGAAGCTGCTGATAAGGTTAAAGCTGTTTTAGCTTAATTATAAAATGTTATGAGTCAGTTTATAGAAATACGACCTCATAACATCAACTCAAAAACAATACAAGAAATAGTACAAGTCCTCCGAAGAGGAGGACTTGCTATCGTCCCTACAGATTCTATTTATGCGATTGTAGGAGACTTACATCACAAACAAGTGATGGAAAAAATTTGCCGACTTATCGGTAAAAAACCAAACAAAGCCAACCTCTCTATTCTGTGCAAGGATCTGAGCAATCTCAGTGAGTATACCTCCCCTATTGCCAATCCTACTTACAAGCTCATGAATAGAGTACTTCCGGGCCCTTTTACCTTTATCTTAAAGGCTAATAACAATATTCCTAAGATATTTAGACAGAACAAAAAAACCATTGGGATTAGAGTTCCGGACAATGCAATCTGTCAAGCGTTGATAGAAGAACTTGGTAATCCGTTGGTTTCATCTTCGATACACGCTGAAGATGAAATACAGGAGTACTTAACAGAGCCCGAAGAAATATTTGAGACTTGGCAAGATAAGGTAGAATTCATCATAGACGGCGAAGCAGGGCATAATGTAGGTACGACAGTCATTGATGCCTCCGAAGGGGAGTTAGAACTGGTACGAGAAGGTCTGGGAGCAGAATTACTCTAAATTTGCTAGAGCATGTCCAATAATAAACTGCTCGTAAACGAAAGGCAAACTGATCTTGGTAATTTCACCGTAGGAAGACTCTTACCCTTCCGCAAGAAAAGACAAGTAGGTCCATTTACATTCATAGATCATATGGGTCCTGCCACTATGGGAGATGGTATCTACCTCGACGTAGACCAACATCCACATATCGGACTAAGCACACTCACTTATTTCTTTCAAGGTGAAATGGAACACCGTGACAGCACTGGTAGCAGGCAGATAATCTATCCTGGGGATGTTGGATTTATGACCTCCGGAAAAGGGGTTTCACATACGGAACGAACACCAGAACACCTTAGAACTGCACGAAAATTTAAGGTGCACGGTTATCAAATATGGGTAGCTCTTCCAAAAGATCTTGAAGAAATGGAACCAAGGTTTGACTATTTCCCAAATAAAACTATTCCTACATGGAACAAAGGTCCATTAACTTTTAAGCTGCCAGCAGGTAATGCCTTCGGCAAATCATCTCCACTACAAGGGTACTCACCCTTATTTATGGTTGATATCCATACCTCCGAGGAGACAACTTTAGACTTAAGAAATCAAATCCAAGGTGAAGTGGCATTTGTAATTGTGAAGGGATCTATTTCTTCAGAAGGGCAAAAAGTAGAAGCCGGGCAAATGCTCATCAGCAAAACAGATAGTGAGTGTGAAATATGCTTAGCCGCTGACACTCAAATATTGCTTTTTGGAGGAGAACCACTACCGGAGGAAAGGTACTTGCTATGGAATTTTGTATCGTATAGCAAGGAACGATTGGCTAAAGCAAAGGAGGACTGGATTGAAAAGAAATTCCCAAAAGTAACAGATGACGATACTTATATTGCTTTCCCGGTAAGAAGAGCTTAGACCAATTCTATAGTAAATCCGAAAGCAACAGACTGTACTAAGCCGGTACGATTATATAGATACAAAAACAAGTAAGAATCATTAGTATTCAGAACCAGAATCTCATCTTCTCGAATCGCATAAGTCTTATTAGGTTTTATATTTCAACAAAAAAAGGAGATGACATTAGAAATCATCTCCTTTTTCAATATTGTAAAGACTCGTCGCTTACCAGATCACTATTCTAGAACTATCATGCTTATGCATAGATCCTGTTTCACAAGTTCCAAAAGCTTCGTAATAAGGCTCAAAATTCACCAAAGGACCGATAACTCTATACTCTCCTGGAGAGTGATTATCAGTCTTCAATCTATTTATCAATTCTTCTTCTTTGATATTTCCTTTCCAGACATTTGCCCATCCCAAGAAAAATCTTTGCTGCCATGTAAATCCATCAATATCTTCAGGATACTCTCCATCAAACTGCTTTTGTAATGCTGCATACGAAAGTGTAATACCACCTAAGTCAGCTATGTTTTCACCCATAGTCAGTTGACCATTAACATACATACTATCTACAGGAGAGTAAGTATCATACTGCTCCCCTAGCTTCTGTGCCAGAGCATCAAATTTAGCTCGATCTTCATCCGTCCACCAGCTATTTAGATTTCCGTTCCAATCAAATTTACTTCCCTGATCATCAAAACCGTGTGAAAACTCATGACCTATGACTGCTCCAATCCCTCCATAGTTTATAGCGTGATCAAAATCCTTATGAAAAAAAGGTGGTTGCAATATTCCTGCAGGGAACACAATTTCATTATTACTTGGATTGTAGTATGCATTTACCATCTGTGGCGACATATGCCACTCGGTCTTATCTACAGGTTCTCCCAGTTTTTCAAGCATTTTTTCATAACCAAATTTTCTAGCATTTATCATATTTTGAAAATAGCTATCCGCAGTGATTTCTAGTCCTGAGTAGTCTTCCCATTCATCAGGATATCCGACTTTGTATGTGAAAGCATTTAGTTTCTGAATTGCCTTTTCCTTTGTCTCATCACTCATCCAAGTCAAACTAGTAACTCTGTCAATATAAGCTGACCTAAGGTTTTCTATCATACCACTCATATATTCTTTACTCTCCTCTGAAAAGTATTCTTTTACAAATAACTTACCCAATGGCTCACTCAATGTTCTATCCAATACGCTGTATACCCTCTCTCCTCTTGGCTTCATAGTAGTGGTCCCTCTCAGCTTCGTACTATAGAAAGCAAACCTCTCTTCCACTAGATCGTTGTTCAAATAATTCGCAAATGAGGAGATAGCATTCCATTTTAGGTAGTTCTTCCAATCATCGATATCAATCTCTACAAAAAGCTCATTTAATGCTGAGAAATAACTAGGCTGACTTACAATCAATGTATCAAAATCTCCAAAACCTCGTCCTTTGGCTATAGTTGCTATATCGATATTCTCCATAGTCCCATTCCAGTCATTGAAACCCTTTTTATTATATCTCTTGTTAGGATCTCTGTTTTCTAATCTAGTCCAAGATATCTCAGCCAGTTTTGTTTCAAGATCTAGTATACTTTGCCCAACGAGCTCTTCTTGGCCAACTAATCCAAACATCTTATCAATGTGCTTTACATACTCATTTCTAATATCTATAAATTTTGGAATGTCCTGTAAATAGTAATCTCTGTCTGGTAGGTTTAATCCGGACTGTCCAGAATACACAATATTCTCAGTGCTATTCTTACTATCAGAACCAATATATAGTCCTATTGGACTTCCTACACCTTTTACAGATAACTCACCAAACAACTCAATTATATCAGCCCTATCCATAGCCGCATCTATCTGTGCCAAAATTGGAAGAAGAGGATCTACACCTGCAGCTTCTATAGCAACGGTGTCCATCGCTGCGTTATAAAAATCACGAATCATTTGCTCATCGCTTCCCTTCTGAACGTTTTCTCTCTTAGAAACCTCTGCAACTATTTTAATAAGTTTCTGACGGTTTTCTTCATTTAAGATATTGAACGCCATCCATCTACTTTCTGTTTCAGGAACTGGATTATTGGCCATCCATCCGCCTATAGCAAACTGATAAAAATTCTCACAAGGACTTACTGTGGAATCTATATTACTTGTATCAAAAGCAATAGGTTTATCAGCTGTTTCTTTTTCTTCTTTTGACTCTTGACTACATGCTGTGACAAATAATATAGCCACTATCCAAAATACGTTTTTCATGATTTGTGTTTTTCTATTGATTCACAAATATACTTTTCGGTCAAAAATTACAATTAAAGACTAATATCAATTCGATAAGAGGCCGTTGAACAAAGCCAAGGGAAATGAAAATTGGAAAAATCTACTTTAATAGTCAAAAAATGACAGCACTTTCAAAAATTAACATAGGTTAAACAAAAAAAATATATTTTTGAACTCAATACGTTATAAAACGTAAACTACTAAATCCTATAAAGCACCTATTCGTAGGTGCTTTATTTTTTTACCTTTCATTCTCAAGAACTCTGTTGATACTTTACATTCTATGATACCCAAAATAT
>JBMYYN010000076.1:0-8387 GCA_049609445.1 Bacteroidia bacterium
CTCAATTCTTTAGCTAATTTTTCAAGTATCCTCCAACCAATCAGAGGCTTTGAAATTAATCCGTACAAAAAAAATTTAAATACGCTATTGGCTTTTTATAATGTAAATAAACCTACAAATCAGTTTGAACTTATTTCATCAAGTGTTTTAGTTACTACACTTAATGTCGATGGACAAATTAATTTAAACTTGATTCCAATGGATAAATTGCAGCGAGAAGCAGCCATGAATTTAAAGTTAGATGAAGATAGGCACCAAACAGAGTTATATAGAGCAGGAAGAGACCTAAATGTTAGGACGTTTGAATTATACAATTCAAGAAACAGAAAAAAATAACATTCAACGTTTTACAAATTGTAAAACGAAAACAAGAAGCCTGAACTCGGCAAATTAATCTAGAAGTCAATTTAAACTCACCTCTTCAACCTCAAAGATCACTTCTTCCTTATTCTTCAATTTAGGAATCAGAGCCCAGTTCATGCTATAAACGAGCATAGCACAGAAGCCACTATACTCTACACTTATGTTGTATGTGATTTCATTTCCATCTTGATGAATAGAACGATCATACTTAGCAGAGCAACCTCCACTTGTAAACGTCCCAATTAGAGAATGTGTTTTGAAATCTATGTCAGTAGGAATGGCATCTTCACAATCTGAGCCAAGACCTGTCACCCGTTTTTGATCCATATAGTCTAAATATTCCTTCTCACTACAAATAACAATCTCATCATGTACTTCTGGAATCATCAGGAAACAATCTCCAAAATAGGTGTTTTCTATATAAACTGCATCAGTCGTTGTACTTTCCTTTTTGCAAGATGAAAACATCAAAACCACGATAAAGCAAAGAAGCATATTTTTCATAGGTGGGTAATATAAAGCTAGGTCTTGGATATCAAAAACTACCTTGTATATAACAAGCTGATTTGACATTTAACAAAGTGAAAAATTACAGAAAGAGTATTTATTACACTTCAGTAAGCAAAAAAATATTCACTGGAACTTTGCCTTACTGGCATCTCTCAAAGGCAATTAATGCATTATAGAACAATGCTATTGTCTTATCCTCGCTACTTCTTCTTCCAACACTAACTTAGCAGCCGAATCTTCAGATGTAAGAGTGCCTTCAAGTAAATTATTCTGCTCGTATGGGTCACTCGTTAGGTTATACAATTCACTATCTGCATCTGCATATTCTATAAGTTTATGGCTTCCATTGCTTATGGTCCAGACATCTGTACTGCCATTATCTTTTTCAGAATACTGAAATTTTCGAATCGTAGAAGGCTCTACAAGGAGAGACTTAAAGCTTTTGCTATCGTGTATCTCTTTGACTGATACGCCTGCAAGTTCGGCTATAGTAGCAAACAAGTCTGAACTGGTAATTAGATTATGGTCATCTCCTATTCTAGAAACACCTTTCCCAGTGATGAACATAGGGACATTTATTCCGCCTTGATACAAAGATCCTTTTGCAGTAAACGATGAATACGGCACTTGTGCCACTTCATTGGGTGAACCATTATCTCCTATGAAAATTATTATGGTGTTTTCCAATTCCTCTGTTGGTATACTGTCCAACAATCGACCTATCTGATAGTCCATAGCCTCGATAGCCGCCATATAGTAAGGCATTTCTTCCATACCGTCTGAATATGGTGGTAAGCTTCCTTGATTGTGCATTTCTGCAGGAGGCACATGAAATGGCGTATGTGGAGCATTGTAGGCTAACCACATAAACCAAGGTTTTTCTTGCTTCTTGATCCAATCAATACCTAAATCCGTAAACTTAGTAGTAGCATATTCGGATTCAATCGTGCCGCTACCATCCTCGGTCAAAAGCCAGTTATAATAACTCTGTGCCTGCCCTCTAATAAGGCCTGCATAATAGTCTATCCCAAATACTTCCGGATTGAAATTGCCTCTACTTCCTGACAAGTGCCATTTCCCGGCAATGGCAGTAGCATACTTGTCATTTGTATTTTCATTTATATAAGACTGTAGACTTTTTTCTGATTGGCTAAGTTCGTCACTAGCCCATTTTACACCTGTTCTATATCCATATTTCCCTGTCAGTATAGAAGACCTCGTAGGCGAACAAGTAGGGTATGCCCAAAAATTATCAAAGGATAATCCTGAATTTTTAAACGCATCTATATGCGGAGTTGTTGGTTTGATACTTCCTTCAGAAAATCCATTCGTCGCATCTTTTCCCATATCATCAGCTATGATGAGCAATATATTAGGTGTAGTTTCTACGGGGTTCACCACCTCCTTATCCTCACAATCATCTTTGCAGCTGTGAAGTCCTATGCCTATAGCTATTAATAGTATTACTTTTAATTTATTCAAATGGATCATTGTACTTTTCATCAGTTAACATTTGGTTGTCTGTCAGAGTCTTTAAGAATGCTACTAACGCATCTTTTTCGTTTTGAGTAAAATTAAATTGCCCAACTTCTCCATCCCCATTTACCAAAGGGCTAATTAAGTTCGGATGATTCTGAATACCAGAACTATAGTGTTCTATAACCTCTTCTAGAGTTGCGAATCTTCCGTCGTGCATATACGGTGGTCGAACGGCTATATTAACTAGAGACGGCACTTTAAATTTACCATTGTCTCTTGATCGTCCTGTTGTGGCTCCTACACCTACGTCGTCGGTTGAGGTAGCATCAAGTCCATTAGACGTCGCAAAGGTTGCTAGTTGGGTATTGGCTGGCAAGGGGCCAACAAAAGCTTCTGTTTGATGGCAGCCTACACAGTTGCCATTTACTCCATTTGTAAGCTCACGACGACCAAAGAAGATTCTTTTTCCTTGATTTTCTAATGCTGTAAAACTTGGAAAATCTAAAGTAGCAAGTTGGACTTCACTGCGTGCTTGGTCATATTTGGAAGAAGTACTCACCATGCTTCTTATAAACTGAGCGAGAGCTTTTGATATTCTATCTGTTGTTACACTTTCATCCCCAAACGCATCTTTAAACAGAGCAGGGTAATACGTTTGACTATTAATGATGTCCTGCAATTCTTGCAATGTTAACCCCATCTCAACTTCATCTTGGAATGGCATTAACACTTGATCCTCTAAAGTAGCTGCTCTTTCATCCCAGAAGAATTGTCCCCCCGCATAAAAACGAGCATTTACGATACCCATAGAATGTCTTCCGGTAAGGCCACCATCAAACCCTTTGCTAAACACTTCTGGATCAGAAAATCCATGCTCTGCTTGATGACATGAGGCACAAGCAATAGTGCCATTAGCACTTAACTTTTTATCATAAAAAAGTACTCTTCCTAGTGTAGCTCCGGCATTGGTTATTGGATTATCACTTGGCGTGTTATCATATTCGATGGCTGGCTGAAATTGAAATTGAGCAGGAAATCCATTTGTAGTATAATGTGCTGGCAATTGAATTCCGGCATAATCAAACAACTCTGCAGGTAAATTTAAAAGCGATTCTGTGCTGTCTCCTGGCTCTGTTACTTCATCATCATCTTTGCAAGAGATGAAACTAGCGGCAATAAAGGTAAGTAGCACAGAGAATACGATTAGTTTATTTTTCATAAATGTTCTTTCCTATTAGTCTCGTGATTTCTACGAAAGTTGCTTGTGCAACGTAATTTTTATTTTAGACAAAGCTATCGATGATTTTATTCCAACTTCATGTCGACTGCAAATCCTTTTCCATCACATAATGGTCCATTCCTACTTCCTGAAACACGTCGGAAACAACGTCATATCCTAGTTTTTCATAAAAACGAACTGCGTAGTGTCGTGAATGAAGTGTAATTCTATGAATGCCTTCATTTCTTGCATACTCCTCTAACGACTTTACCAATGAAACTCCAAATCCTTTGCCCCTAACTTTTTCTGCAGTGGCCATTTGACGAAGTTTACCCGTGTTTGGCTTATAATCCGGGACTAAAACCACTACACCTACTACACACCCATTGTCCAAAGCAACAAACTGAACATCAGTATCTACATCATTAAAAGCAGGATCATCAGCAGGCAATCCAAGTGGTTTTCGCAATACTTCTGAACGCAACTCTTTCGCTTGTGCGTGTTCGTCAGAATTAAACTTTGCAATAACTACTTGATGTTTCATCTTTTCTAAAAAAGTCCTTTTTTGGTCTGAGCATCGACTACCGCTAGGTTAATCATATTCACAATCTCACGCACAGAACTACCCAATTGCAACACGTGAACAGATTTTCTAAAACCAAGTAAAACAGGTCCAATCGCTTCAGAAATACCAAGACTCTGAACCATCTTATATGCGATATTTCCAGATGTCAACTCAGGGAATATAAACACATTTGCATTTTCATCTCCAAATTTGCAGAAAGGAAATAACTCCTGTCTCAACTCGGCATCCAAGGCAGTATTAGCTTGCATCTCACCGTCTACCAGTATTTCAGGATTTTCTCTATTCAATCGCTGCAAAGCACCTTGTATATTGCTTACTTCAGGACCTTTTGCGGAACCAAAGTTGCTATAACTCAACATAGCTATACGAGGCTTAATTTGCAGACTACTAACCATATTATGTGTCAGTTTCACAATGTCTACAAGCTCGTCTTGAGTTGGGTGGATATTCACTGAAGTATCTGCAAAGAACAATGGACCTTGCTTACTCATGATGATATACATCCCTGCTACCTTTTGTACGCCATCTGCTTTTCCTATGATTTCTAATGCAGGACGGATAGTCTCTGGATAGTTACTGTTTTGTCCACTGATGAATGCATCCGCCTCTCCTATCTCCACCATCATGGTACCAAAGTATGTACGCTGTCTCATCTTACGAGATGCTTGGTGAAGTGTCAATCCTTTACGTTGTCTTTTCTCGTAATATACTTGGCCATACTTCTCCGTAAGTTCCGGAGAACGACTTGGATCTATTATTTGACAATCCCCTAGATTAAGCCCGAGCTCTTCTATACTCTCTCTGATATGATCTTCAAAACCAAGTAGTATTGGAATACAACTTCCTTCTTCTTTAGCTGCATGTGCTGCCTTTAAAACCTTTGGATTATCTGCCTCACCGAACACTACACGTTGAGGATTCAGCTTAGCTCTACTTGAAAGATTACTCAAGAATCTATTGTCGAGTCCCATTCGCTTTCTAAGCTCTGTTTTGTATCCTTCCCAATCTTCAATATCAAACTGAGCAACTCCACTCTCCATAGCTGCTTTAGCTACAGCTGGTGCTACACAAGTGATCAGTCGCGAATCAAGTGGTTTAGGTATGATATAATCTCTACCAAAACTCATATCCGGTTGATTATAGGCCAAGAGTACTCCGTCAGGGACAGGCTCTTTAGCTAACTCAGCTAGTGCTTTCACTGCAGCTAGTTTCATTTCTTCATTGATAGCTGTAGCTCGTACGTCTAGTGCTCCTCTGAAAATGAAAGGGAATCCTAGTACGTTATTCACTTGATTAGGATGATCCGAACGGCCTGTTGCCATGATGATGTCTTCTCTAGAAGCTATTGCTTCATCATAAGGAATCTCCGGGTCAGGATTTGCGAGAGCAAATACAATTGGATTCTTTGCCATAGAACGGACCATGTCCGCATTCACGACATTTCCTATAGACAAACCAAGAAAAATATCTGCTCCAACCATAGCTTCAGCTAGATTGTCAAATCTCTTTGGCATTTTGAATTCATCCTTCCATTGGTCTAGGTCATCTCGGTCATCACTTACTTGGCCATTTCTGTCAAACATATAAATGTTCTCTTTGCGAACACCGCATGCTATCCAAAGCTTGACACAGGATATACCTGCAGCACCGGCACCACTCACGACTACTTTGACATCTTCTGCTTTTTTATCTGCAAGTTCCAATGCGTTGATCAATCCTGCAGTACTAATGATAGCTGTACCGTGCTGATCATCATGCATCAAAGGAATATTGGTCTCTTTCTTAAGTCTTTCCTCTATGATAAAGCTTTCAGGAGCCTTGATATCTTCAAGATTTATTCCTCCAAAAGTTGGCTCTAGAGCTTTGACCACTTCTATAAATTTATCAGGATCAGACGCATCCACCTCTATATCAAAGACATCTATATCCGCAAATATTTTGAAGAGCACCCCTTTACCTTCCATCACTGGTTTGGATGCTAGAGGCCCAAGGTTTCCAAGTCCTAATACAGCACTACCATTACTTATCACACCTACAAGATTCCCTTTGGCGGTATACTTATATGCGTCTTGAGGATTATCCGCTATCTCCTCACATGGAAGAGCTACTCCTGGAGAATAAGCTAAACTAAGATCTCTTTTTGTTTGCGTAGGTTTAGTAGGAACTACTTCTATTTTACCAGGTCTACCTTTTGAGTGGTAGTCCAATGCATTGTCAAATTGACTTTCCATTAAATTTTGTTTTTTTAATTGCCTTTACAGCAAGTTAGCAAAGGTATTTTTTGTAATCAAAAGGCAAAAGAAAGATTGGTCGTATGCTTTCGAAAAAATCTTCTTTGGTACAGTCATTGTACCACTACTGCTATGAAACTACATCTACCCTTACTCGTATTTCTTACAGCCTTTTTCTCATCATGCTACGTCACCAAGACGACCAACCTTTATCACCACTTCACAAATGAATTTGACGTCGTTGGCGAGGTACAAACTGAAAAAATTCAAGTTTACCATCAGATTATAGGAAACGATCTATCAATTAAAATGGTAAATATTTCAGACAGCAACTATCTCTTTAATTGGTCAAAAAGTACCATCTCGATAAATGATCGAATTCTTCCAACTGTAAGCAGAACTGGGACGTCCCTAATTCCATCGAACAATGTTTTTGAAATCAGTGTCCCATTGGTTCAAGAACTCAGTAATCAAGGAATCTCCTTGAAAGACACATCACAAGCTATAGTCGTCAAGACTTATTTTACCTACTCTGATGTCTCAGAGCAAACTCACTATACCAACACCTACACCTTTGAGAGAATAAGTACGAGCAGCACAATCATGCAAAAAGAAGGGGTAAATGCACTTAAAACTACCGAACAGGAAGAAGAACTACAGGGAGGCACTACGGTAATGGGATTACTCCTATCTACCTTCGTTGTGATTGTAGCTGCTACTTCTGACGAACCAGAAGAGTTTGAATAAATATCTTTCCCTTTCTCTGACTTTATTCGGATGCAGCTGAAAGTAATTTTGATAAAGCTATTACCGAATTCAAAAGGCAAAATATAATAAACTTTAAAAGCGGGTTAATTTGGTCAAATCATCCGTTATTTGTGCAAAGTACAGGTATGAAATTAAGTCATTTTCTTCTCATTGTTTTTATAGCTTGTCTGAGCTCGTGCAAAGTCACAGAAACTACAAATCTGTATCATACTTTCACCAATGAGTATGATGTAGTCGGCGTACAGCAGTCAGATGTCATAGAAGTATATCATCAGATGGACGAAGAATATTTAGCACTGAAAATGCTGAATAAAACTGACTCCAACTACTTTTTTGACTGGTCACAAAGCACACTCAGTATCAATAACAAGGTTCTTCCTATAGGAGGAAGTAGAGATACTGCATTGCTAGCTCCTGGCGAATTCTACGAAGCTTTTATCCCATTGATCTACAAGCTTGAAAATGCAAAAGTAGATTTAGCTGACACCAGTACTACGATCACGCTAACCACTCATCTAAACTTCTTGGACAAAGACGGGTCTCATTTTGCCAATACGTACACAATGTATAGGTTGGGTTCATCAGAAGTTCTTTCGGGTGCAGTTGCTTCACAAGAAGGTGTCAATTACTTAAAGACTTCGAAATCCAGAGAACGAATCAGCGGAAAAGAAACCATAAAGACAGCAGGAACTGGAATAGTGCTGATAGCTATCATCATAGCAAGTGCAACACTTGAAGATGAGTAATACTACTTCACACTAATTTCATCCACGAAGAAAAAGGAGTCCCCATTCATCGTAAAACCGGGGTGCCCTTCCGGAAGTTTTCCAGCAGAATATATTTTCACCTGAAGTTGATCCGTCCGCACTTTCTTTTTCAGTTTTAATTTCAATGTATCTGTATAAACAATTTCGGCGTCTGCTGTAGCATCCTGAGCATACCCGACAGCGGATAACAACTTCCCATCTACATAGACTTCCACCTTACTCGGCATCATAATCCACGACCGCACATCAGACACGAAACTTGCCCTAACTTCTGATACTTTTTGACTCTCTTTTAAATCAATATCAAATGTCACTTCCTCATGCTGATACCCTTGCCAACGACCTGCTTGCCAGTTAGTTGTTCCATGTATTCCATCTATCAATGCGTCGGGACCACCTCCCTCATACTGAGAGTTGGGTAGTATACTAGGAGTACACGTCCAGTTGTTTGGTTTTTTGTAAAA
>JBMYYN010000077.1:0-8383 GCA_049609445.1 Bacteroidia bacterium
TGTTATACATTCCACCTCCATCGCCTCCAGCGGTGTTACTATCTAGTACTACATTGAGCATCGTTGGGCTACAGTATGACTTATTGTACATACCTCCTCCGTTTTCTTCTGCTGTATTGTCTCTGATAGTCACATCCGTTAGGATAGGGCTACTTGAAGACACGTTATAAATACCTCCTCCATGCTTCGCTGCTGTATTATCTCGAATAACTACATTGTTTAAGATAGGTGATGATCCAGATATATTGTACATACCTCCTCCACTATAACCTGCATGATTATTGCGTATAGTTACATTCGAGAGGATAGGTGCACTGTTATGATTGTACATTCCTCCTCCATCTTCAGTTGCTGTATTATTGATGATATCTACATTTTCTATTCTTGGACTTGAGTTGTGGTTATACAACCCTCCACCAAATGTGTTGTAATAGTCTCTTCCTCCAAAACTTGATGTATCTGTTCCATCAGACTTACCATCGCAGATGATCATATTCGCTATTAGAGAATTAGAATCTAGCCCTTCTGTTGAAAGTACGTGATATGATGTATCTCCGCCACCTAAATCTCCACAAAGAATAGATTTACCTTCTACTAAACCTGTCGAAGGGTTGATACCTCCACAGATGACAACATTACTATCAGCCAAGTGAAGTGACCAATGTCTTCTGTTGGTATCACCATCTGGTGCTTCGGTAGGATAATATGTTCCTATAGCTATACAAAGTGTATCCACCTTATGAGCCATTGTATGGTCAAAAGCTTCTTGTAAAGTCTTGAATGCAGACCCCCATCTACTACCACTTCCACTAGAAGACATGGTAGAATCTACATAAAATATGGTATGAGTAATAGTAAGCTCAATTCTTACTGAACTATCGCACCCATGTACATTAGTATATCGGTCAAAATAAACTCCAGTAGTGTCATACACATTGCCTAACGGGCTAGTATATGTATTATTGGCAGAAACCACAATCGTATCTCCGACATTAGCATTCGGATTTGTAACCGCTACGACAAAGCTAGTTGTGTCCGAGTTTCCTGCTGGATCCGTTGCTACAAATGTATTAGTTGTATAACCCCCTGGGAACACAGAACCTGAAGGCAAACCTGCTATCTGAGTTATCGTTAGGTCACAAGCATCATTGGCTGTATAGGCCGAACTATTATCTAACAATAAACCTTTATGGTAACTATAGAAAGCACCATCATATGTTCCAAATCCTGACGTGTCAACCGTTGTTCTGTAATACCCATAATATTCCCCAAGTAAGAACTCACCATTGCCTTTGTAAGTGGCAGATCCTGGATTGCCATAAAAATAACCAGTCCGAGATATGCTTGTTCCTACATAAGTTGATAAATTAATTTTTTCCATATTACTTCCATACCAGTGGTACATATAACCATCATCAGGATTGTATGCAATTGCTTTACCACCACCACTGGATACTGAGCTCAGGAAAGTCGTCGCAGCTGTAGTTAAGTCTATTGTACATAATTGATTGGGGTTTGTTCCTCCATTACCTGTCACAGCATAACAAGTACCATCACTTGCAAATGCAAAACTTGATATATAATAACTACCAAACGACCCAATAATAGTAGCGTGAGACGAATCCAAATTCATCTTTGCTAAGTAGCGAGTACTATGGTTTCCGCTACTAATTATTGTAAATATCTCCCTCGTCATTGGATTTTGTTCAAGTCCATATGTATAAGACATAGACCCATAACCAGACGAGTAAGTTATTGGCGTTACTCCCTGGTATACATAACCTGTATCATATTTGTACAAATTCATATCCCATGTACCTGTTGCATATAGATCACCAGCTCCTTCATAATCGACAGAAACATCGCAGGAACCAGGAGCGACGGAAGCGAATAAAGTATCTACTAAAGTAGTTATAACTGGAGCAATAGAATCTACTACTGTGATATCAAAAGAACAAGTTGCAGAGTCATTAACTGTATTCACTACGAATGCAGTAACCGTATTCACCCCTGGTAAGAATTCTGTTCCTGGATCTTGAGAATAAACTGGTGTCAGAGTACAAAACACGGATTGACCTATGGCAGCAAAATTATGTACTGTACCACATCTTCCTGTATCTACTGACAAGACTGTATCTGAGGGACAGGTAATAGTCACAGCAGATGTATCAAGGACGGTTACCGTGGACACACATGTAGATGTCAAAGCATTTGCAGAATCACTGACTGATACAGTTACATAATTGGGTCCTGTATTAGAGCAATCAAAACTTCCCGAAATAGGCCAAGTAACATTGACAGTATGGCAAATGTCAGATGACCCTCCGTTAATGTCGTCAACCGTAAGACTTGCCAAACCTGCAGTATCGAGGTACAACGTAGTATCAAGACAAAGAGCCGTAGGAGGAGCAAAATCTCCAATAGTAACATTAAAAGTATCTCTATAGGTTAATGGTACATTATTAACTACCGTAACAACAACCGAAGTTGTCCCAGGTCCGAATAGTGTGCTATCAAGTACACTATAAGTTATTGTAGGATTAGTATCACAAACATCATTAGTACTTATTACAAAATCATCATAATACACCGTAGCTGAATCATTACAAGATTGCCATGCAATCTCAATATCTTCAGCAGTTACCGAAGGATAGAAGTTCTGAGTTACGGAAGAGGGAAATAACCCGCCACAGGCATCCTGAAGTACCACAGAATTAGCATAATTAAGAGTAACCGTAACTGGCTCCGTACAACTAGTTGCTTGAAAATCATAGTATAACCAATTATTCTGAGAGTTTGCTGGTCGAGACCCGGTAGTACAAGCAGCTAAAACTGTCTTGGTGCCACCTGGCAGATTTGCTAAAGTAGTGTTATGAACATAACCGTCAGCATCTAAATCCTGTGTCACAGAAGAAGATGGAGTAGAAATTGTCATATTTAGTCCGTTCCCTGGAAGGCTGGTATGAGCACCATGCCAGTGCTCAATGTAAACCCTTAGAGATCCATTATCTAATTGGCAATAAACTACCTGAACACCATGAGCTTCCGCTTTGGTAGTGGGAAACATCAGGAAAAGGAGAAATAATAATTTAATTTTCAGTAATGACTTAAATAAAGTTAGTGATTTGGGTTTCATATTGTTTATAAATCTTGATTGATTCTGCGAATCTAACTATAAAAATTTGACAATTCAAAGACATAAGGACAATTTAACATACGTTAATTTCCAAATAATCAACAAGATAAAAAATTACATCCTTCCATAAAAAAAGCCCCTCACACAAAGTGCGAGAGGCTTCAGAATATTATAAAAAGAGTATGACTACATCATACCGCCCATACCACCCATATCTGGAGCATGGCTATGAGCTTTCTCTTCTTCTGGTATATCTACGATAAGACACTCCGTAGTAAGTAACATACTCGCTACAGAAGCTGCATTCTCAAGTGCAACTCTACTCACCTTAGTAGGGTCGATAACTCCTGCTTTAATCATATTCATATACTCATCTGTACGAGCATTGTAACCGAAGTCTTTTTTACCATCTTTTACTTTTTGGATGACTACAGAGCCTTCACCGCCTGCATTAGCTACGATCTGTCTCAATGGCTCTTCTACAGCTCTACGGATGATGTTGATTCCTGTATCTTCATCAGCATTGGCTCCTTTCAAATCAGCAATAGATTCGATAGCTCGTACGAAGGCTACACCTCCACCAGCTACGATTCCTTCTTCTACAGCAGCTCTAGTTGCAGCAAGTGCATCATCCACTCTATCTTTCTTCTCTTTCATCTCTACTTCAGAAGCTGCACCTATATATAGTACTGCAACACCACCAGAAAGCTTAGCAAGCCTTTCTTGTAGCTTTTCTTTGTCGTAGTCAGAAGTAGAATTCTCTATCTCTGCATTGATTTGACCTACTCTGCCCTTGATATCATCTGATTTTCCTGCACCATTTACGATCACAGTATTCTCTTTGTCGATAGTGATTTTCTCAGCAGTACCAAGCATTTCTAATGTAGTATCTTCTACTTTACGTCCTTGCTCTTCGCTGATCACTACACCGCCAGTTAGGATAGCGATATCTTGTAGCATAGCTTTTCTTCTATCTCCAAAACCTGGTGCTTTGACAGCCGCTACTTTCAGCGAACCTCTAATCTTGTTCACTACCAATGTAGCTAGAGCTTCTCCTTCTACTTCTTCAGAGATGATCACCAATGGCTTACCAGTTTGAGCAGTTTGCTCAAGTACCGGAAGCAATTCTTTCATGCTGCTGATTTTCTTGTCACAGATCAGGATGTATGGTGCATCTAGGTCTGCTTCCATTTTCTCTGTATTGGTAACGAAGTATGGAGATAAGTACCCTCTATCAAACTGCATACCTTCCACAGTTTTCACCTCAGTTTCAGTTCCTTTCGCTTCTTCTACGGTGATTACTCCGTTCTTACCTACTTTTTTCATAGCATCTGCTATCAGAGTACCGATCACCTCATCATTGTTTGCTGAGATAGATGCTACCTGACCGATTCTGCTGAAATCATCTCCTACTTTGTCACTTTGTGAAGCTAAGTTTTCTTTGATACCTTGAACAGCTTTGTCTATTCCTCTCTTAAGGTCCATTGGATTAGCACCGGCAGCTACGTTCTTAAGTCCTCCCGAAACGATAGCTTGAGCCAACACAGTAGCAGTAGTAGTACCGTCACCCGCTAGATCAGCAGTTTTAGATGCCACCTCTTTTACCATCTGAGCTCCCATGTTTTCTACAGGATCTTTTAGTTCTATTTCTTTAGCTACAGATACACCATCCTTAGTTACGTTTGGAGAACCGAATTTTTTATCGATCACCACGTTTCTTCCTTTAGGTCCAAGTGTTACTTTAACTGCATTAGCAAGTTGATCAACTCCTTTTTTCAGCTGGTCTCTCGCCTTTGTATCAAATAATATTTGCTTTGCCATTTTTATTTCTTTTTAAAATTGGTTTATCTTTTTTTAAACTATAGCCAGTATATCTGACTCTCTCATCATTAATAAATCTTTACCGTCTACTGCAAGTTCAGTACCTGAGTACTTACCATACAATACAGTATCTCCTACTTTTACAGTAGTTGGCTCATCTTTTTTACCTGGACCTACAGCTATTACCGTCCCTTTTTGTGGTTTCTCTTTGGCTGTGTCTGGGATGTAGATACCTCCTGCAGTTTGCGTTTCTGCTTCTGCTGGCTCTACCAATACTCTGTCTGATAATGGTTTAATATTCATTTTAATCTATTTTATATTAGTTAACTGTCTTATGTCACACTCCGTGCCACTATTTCTTAAGAGACATTTTAACATAAATCTCTGCAAATATGGTCCACGAACGGGGTCAAATTGGCAGTAGCTTGTCACCTCTCACCCAAATCTTTGCCAAAAAAAAGGTCTCGATTCAGAGAATCGAGACCTTCAAGTATCTTAATCGATCGTTTTTAATCTTCTAAACTACCATCTACACCTTCAGCTCCTTCTTCAGGAGTGATAGCGTCAGAAGATGGAGTATTGTTTATAGTCGGAGCTGGTGCATTCACTGCTGGAGCTGCTGCCTCTTCTACTCTTTCCAAAAATGCATTTTTCTCTTCTGTAGTCTGATTGTAAACAAATCTACTTCCTAGAGAGAATACTAATAATGCGATAGCTAACGTCCATGTAGCTTTTTCGATGAACTCATTTGTCTTCTTAACACCTGCGATTTGATTAGCAGCTGAAAAGTTAGCAGCTATTCCACCACCTTTTGGGTTTTGGATAAGTACAGCTAGAATTAAAAGTACTGAAGCTATTGTCGCTAATATGATTAATGTAGTAAACATAATTATTTATCTTTTTCTGATTCTTGTATTTCCTTAATTCGGGCGGCAAAATACGCTGATTTCGGAGGATTTAACAAACTTAATTTCTCATATCCTTCAATTGCTTTGGCGTAGTGCCCTTGTTTTACATAAAGATCTAGTAATGTTTCACTTATGACATCCATTTTGTCCACTTCGCTCTCTTCGGCCTTCACTTCTGCCTTATAAAACTCTCTTGGTTTGAGCGGACGACTTCTTTTCGTAGCCAAAAATTGCTCCAACAAATCCTGAACAACGTCTGGAGACTTATTGCTTGTGGGCTTTGGAGTATCGTCGTCTTCCACATTATTCAACCAAAATATGAAATCTTTTTCAGCTCCTTCTTCGACCTCTTCCTTCTCCTCTACTAGCTTTTCCAATTCCTTCTCAGGGTCATAAGCCACATAATCAAAGGCCAGTTCAGTCCTGTCATTAGCTGGCACTGGAGCCTCAACCTTTAACTCTTTGAGAGGATCATAGGTAACTATCTCGTCAAAATCAATTTTACCCGTAGATTTAGGCTCAACATCCTTTGCAGGCTCCTTAGGTTTAGATGAGATCGTGTGATCAATGGAATCATCCTTTTGCTCTATAATCTCGTCTATAGTAGAAGAAGCCTCTTTTGCGTCTAGATCTTCACTAGTATGATTTGCTTCAAATTCCAAGACATCTGCATTGTGCTTTGCTGAAGCCTTCTCAGTCTCCATAACCACTTGGCTATACATAAGCTCAAATAGTTTTTCTCTATGACCTGCATAAGTAGCAGCTTTTTGCAACTGCTTCTGCTTCAAGAAAGAATCTTGATTGTCAAATGCCTTAGCCAGTAGCATCTGATAGCTGGCACACCACGGCTTAGAAGCTAGCTCTGTATTGAGCCAATCAATCTCGGCCTGACCCAAAGTGCGGGATCGGTTGACTAAGTCTTTTATATCTATGGATTCTCTCACCAATTGATTGCTGCTTTGTTAAATATAGACTGTACGATCATATCTGAAATCTCATCTACGAGATTGTCTTCTACATCACTAAAGTTTGCCCCTGCATCAAAGTCTTGAAAATTGGTAAATGTTTGTTCGAACGAACTCTTAGGATCAACCTCGCTCACTAACTTCACCTCTACGGCTATGGTCAGCCTATTGAGCTGAGCATTGTCCGAACTCTGGGCAGATACCGGAGATACATTGAAACCGACTATGTTTCCAGAAAAACTAAAATCCCCATTTGATTCCTCTATGCTCAGATTTGTTTCCGAAATGAACTTTTGCTTTAACTTTTCGGTAATGGCCTGACTCAACAGTGGAGAGACTATAGCAGCATTGTTTTCAAAAAACGACACCGAAAAAGTCTCAACATCTGCAGAAATCGAGGTCCCGCTAAACTTATAAAAATTGCAAGACTGCAATAGACTCATTGACAAGACAAGCCCCAATATGAACGAAAACTTACTTGTCAATTTCATATTGTTTTATTTTTCGATATAAAGTTCGTTCTGAAATTCCAAGCTCTTGAGCGGCCTTCTTTCTTCTTCCGTTGTTTTTTAAGAGTGCTTTACGTATCAACTCTTCCTCCTTAGCCTCAAGAGAAAGCACCTCATTTTCACTAACCGCATCTTGGTCTTCAATCACTACATGATCATACACCTCTTCTTGTGGAGCCATTTGAGTGGGCACAAAAGATCCTGCATCCTGCTTCACATCTTCTGTAGAAAGGATTCTAGTAATCGTGCCTTTGTTTCTCTCTACAAATTCCTCACTTACTTCATTGTTTTCGATCATCCCAAATACCACCTTACGTAGTTCTGAGACATCTTTCTTTAGGTCGATAAGCACTTTGTAAAAAATATCTCTTTCTGAGACATCTGAATGCTCGGACTTCTTATTATAAATTGCAGGTAGATTTTTTTCTGCCCGTTCTGGCAGATACTTTCTAATTATGCTAGCATCTATGCGTTGGCTTTGTTCTAAGACTGAAATTTGTTCTGCGATATTTTTTAGCTGCCTGATATTTCCTGGCCATCTAAAATTCATCAATAGCTGCTCAGCATCCAGAGATAATTCAATCGCCTCTGTTCTATATTTCTCCGAGGCATCAAAGGCAAATTTTTGAAATAAGAGAACAACATCTCCAGGACGGTCACGTAGTGGAGGAACCGCTATAGGCAATGTAGACAGTCTATAATACAAATCTTCGCGAAATTCTCCTTTTTCTACCTCTCCAATCAGATCTCGATTAGTAGCAGTAATTATGCGTACATCGGTCTTTTGAACCTTGCTACTTCCTACTCTGATAAACTCACCATTTTCTAAAACCCTCAACAATCTGCTTTGAGTTTCAAGTGGAAGCTCACCTACTTCATCTAAAAATAAAGTCCCGCCATTGGCACTCTCAAAGTATCCTTTTCTATTGTCTAACGCTCCTGTGAACGCTCCTTTGTCATGACCAAAAAGTTCTGAATTTATCGTTCCTTCTGGCAAAGCTCCACAGTTGATTGCGATAAAAGGTCCGTGCTTTCTGGCACTCA
>JBMYYN010000078.1:0-8305 GCA_049609445.1 Bacteroidia bacterium
TCTTCCATATTGGGTACTTTATGGCGTTTCTAACTTTCTTTCTTTCGTATTCTACTACCTGATTCCATACAGAAAGTCTGTAGTACTACAGAATCTTAAAAACTCTTTTCCTTCAAAATCAGATAAAGAGGTAGATATCATATGTCGTAAATTCTATAATCACCTTTGCGACCTTATAGTCGAAAGCGTAAAACTCTTTAGTATTTCAGAGAAAACTATTTCTAAGCGTTTTATAGTGAACAACCCAGAAGTGCTTCAACCCTATTTTGATAGTGGGAAAAGTATAATCATAGTCGGCGGCCATTATAACAACTGGGAAATGCTAGCATCTGGGATAGACATGCAAGTGCCTCATCAATCTGTAGCTTTATACAGTAAGCTTAGCAATGCATTCTTCAATGAGAAAATGAAATCTTCTAGAGGGAGGTTTGGTTTGAGAATGGTTACGACTAAGGACTCTTTTGCTTATTTCAAAGAACAGACAGAAGAACCAAGAATGACAATATTCGGTGCTGATCAAAGTCCTACGTATAGTAAAAATGTACATTGGACCAAATTTCTAAGCCAAGATACCGCAGTAGCTCTCGGAACAGAACGCTTTGCTAAAAAATATGACCTTCCGGTAGTCTATGGAGCTATCAACAAAGAGAAGAGAGGCCATTATTCATTAACCATATCAGTTCTTACAGAAAACCCGAAAGAGACTAAGGATGGAGAGATCACTGAGTTACATACAAAAAAGCTAGAAGAGCAAATTCTAACTCAACCAGAGTATTGGCTCTGGACCCATAAAAGATGGAAAAGAGTACGAGAGGATTAGTATAAATGATTCGAATCAATTTCTTTTGAACCTAATGTCGTTTATCAAAATAATCAGGTGGGGAAAGCGTACGCTTCTTAGAATTGGAATTCATAATTTTCTTCCAGCACGAAAACTTACCAAACTTGGGTACACCTCATATTTGTCTAAGTGGATTAGAGAAAATAGACCAGCATATACGACCTTCCCATACAACGGATTTGATGGAGCAAACCGTTATAAACTGTACGAACATATTCTTTCAACAGAAGAGCTAGATATCCCAATTGATTATCTAGAATTTGGAGTTGCGAAAGGTGTATCTTTTAAATGGTGGGCCAGTAAGATTCAACATTCTGATTCTAAGCTGTATGGATTTGATACGTTCACAGGCTTACCTGAAGACTGGGGTCATTTCAAAAAAGGTGATATGTCCAGCAACAATGAAATTCCAGAAATAGAAGGAACTCGTCACGAATGGTTTCAAGGACTATTTCAAGTTACGCTCCCGAGGTTTCTAAAGAAATATAAGGGTGAGCGAAAAATGGTAGTTCATCTCGATGCTGATTTGTTTTCTTCGACCCTATTCGTGCTGACCTCACTATCTCCCTACCTCAAAAGTGGGGATATCCTGATGTTTGACGAATTTAATGTCCCTCTAGATGAGTTCAGAGCGTTTAAAGATTGGGTGGACTCGTTCTACATAGAGTATGAAGTAATTGGAGAAGTGAACAACTACTACCAAACAGCTATCCGTATTATATAAAAGTGCTTAAAAACTATCTAGATATAGGTAAAGAAGTCTTCATAGCACCGACAGCAACTGTCATTGGTGATGTATCACTGGGTGATGAAGTGAGTATTTGGTTTGGAGCTGTGTTACGTGGAGATTCAGACAAAATCAGTATTGGTGCCCGCTCAAACATACAAGACAATGCAGTTATTCATTGTGACCCAAATGAACCTGCTATAATAGGCGAGGAATGCATCGTTGGTCACTGTGCTATTGTCCATGGAGCAGAACTAGAAAATAATGTTTTGGTAGGTATGAACGCGACTGTACTAAACAACGCTCATATTGGTGAATTCTCCATAATAGGTGCTAACTCGTTGGTCACTTCAGGCACAACGATTCCTCCTTATTCGTTAGTTTTGGGTTCTCCTGCCAAGGTTATTAAAACTCTTAAAAAAGAGCAAATTGAAGGAATAAAAACGAATGCGAGCGTATATGTGCAGAAAGCTAAGGAATACATTAAGCACTATCAGGCAAAAGGAACTTAAACTATTGGTAAAATTTATCTTGGTATATAAAATACCGATGTAGAAATCTAGTTGCACCTAGAACTAAATCTTATCTTTGCTGTTCATAAATTAAACAACAATATTATGTCAGTATTAGTAGGAAGAAAAGCTCCATCATTCAGTGCCGGAGCAGTAATCAACGGAGAGGAAATAGTAGAAAACTTCTCTTTATCAGAATATGCAAAAGACAGCTATGCTATCTTTTTCTTTTACCCAAAGGATTTCACATTTGTTTGCCCAACAGAGCTTCATGCTTTTCAGGCTAAACTATCTGAATTTGAGAGTAAGGGATGTAAAGTAGTAGCATGCTCTACAGACACAGAGGAGAGTCACTGGGGATGGTTACAAATGGCAAAAGACCACGGAGGTATCCAAGGAATTACTTATCCGATTGTTGCAGATACGGCAAAAACTATCTCTACAAATTACGGAGTTTTAGCAGGTGAGTATGATTACAATGAAAACAACGAGCTTGTTGCAAATGGCCCAATGATCGCTTACAGAGGTTTGTTCTTGATCGACAAAAACGGTGTAGTTCGTCATCAATTAGTAAATGACCTTCCACTAGGTAGAAATGTAGATGAAGCTATGAGAATGTTAGATTCTCTTATTCACCTAGATACTCACGGTGAAGTTTGTCCTGCTAACTGGAGTGAAGGTAAAGAAGCTATGAATGCCACATTTGATGGTGTAGCAGATTATTTATCAAAGAACTAAGGACAGTTTAAACATAATTAAAAATCCCACTCAAATGAGTGGGATTTTTTTATGCAACAAATCTTGCAGTCAATGGGTCTTCTATATATGAGATCCATACTAATAGGACTGTTTTCTATATCACTAAGACTCGCGTGTCTTTGTGCATAGCTTCTTAAGGTCGTCTGAGTTAAAATAAAAATCTATGTTTTCGATAGAATCTTGAGCTATTTTTTCAACGCATTCGCCCCTACTAATACATAATCCCCTGCTCCATATTTCTTCGTTTTGTTATTATCTGATATTTCCAAAAAAGAAAAGACTCCGATTGTCTTAAGATCGTGATTAGCTTTGTATACTGTTTTCATTCGCACCTTTTCTGGTACCAAAATCAATCTAAAAGAACTACCATGGTTTGATATCACTGTTCTACACTTTTTCTCAGACATAGGCTTCATTTCAAAAATTATATCTATGCTTTTTTCAAAACTATCAACAGTATACTCTCTTTCTACATCAAATAGGTAGACCTTGTCAAAAATGGATGTTGCGGAAATGGATACCGTATCACCTGACCTTCTAATGTCACCATAAAGTTTACTTAAATCTAATTCATTTTGATGGGGGCCATCAGCAGGCCCAACGTACTTGATCTCCAGCACGTCATCAACTAACTCCCATCTATATTGACTTCCATCATACGCTCCCCTAGAAGATACGGTTCTACCCTTTACGAATCCATTCTTATCGCCAAAATACCTGATTTCATTATTCTTAAGCGAATAATCAGTATACTTTTCTCCTTTGTCTTTCGATTTAAAAGAGAACAAAAGGGTAAACAATACGATTACTCCTAGAAATATTTGTTGTTTCTTGTTCATAGCATTTATAGAGTTCTGAACGAAGATAAAACAAACTCTATGAAATACTGTTCCTCACTTTAAGTGTGTATGCCCTCAGAGCGGTCTTCAGATCACTTCCATTAGCTGCCATATCCTCCTTTATAAATACAGCTGCCAACACGTGAGTGAGCTGCTCCCCTTCATCTTCTCCCTTGACTTCTATTGCTGGCTTTTGCTCTTCATACAGTGCCGTCTCAGCTGCTTGTAATTCCTCTATTGTATGTGCTTCGACTAGTTTTTTGATTACAGGTATTTTCATGATTCTAGATTCTATTTTAGTGATTCTATCATTTCTACAACCTTTGGCTCTAAGCTCGTCGCAGCTCCTTCTACAAGTTTACCATTTTTGAATACCGCGAAATATGGAAGACTGTTTACTCCTGCAAGTTTTCTTGCTTCTGGGTTTTCTTCAGCATTTACATCTAGGAATTTTACATCCAAAAATCTCTCATCTGTAGACAGTCTTCGGTACTTAGGGGCAAATAGCTTACAGCTACCGCACCAATTTGCAAAATATTTGACTACTACCTTCTCATTACTAGAAAGAGCTTCTTTAAAATCTACATCCGAAGTTACTTGTATTGACATGCTTCAAAGGTAAATATAAGGCCTTTGAGAAATAAAATCTATTTGTTGATGGAACTATCAATGGAAGTGATAGGCTCTGGCCGGTAAATATCGCCTGTATTAAAAACATAGATAAAGTACATTTGTGCGATATGAAATATGGTTTAGTCATTCTCTTATTTATAGCAGCATGTAGTCCAATGCCCGAAGGTCCAAATAAATTTGCTAATGACGAGCAATTGGTCAACATATACGAATACCAAGACCAACGTGACGTTGAGAGCCTTCTTCCTTTGCTAAAAGCTAAAAAAGAAGAACATCGTGTAGCTGCTGCACTGGCATTTGCAAGCATACAAGATACGCTAGCTATTCCATACTTGAACCAAATGCTACAAATAGATCAGGACCACAAAGCACGAAGAGCTGCGGCATATGCCCTTGGTCAAATTAGAAGCCCAAAAGCTATAGGTATATTGAAATCTGCGTTTGACAATGAACTGTACAATGGTAACAGGCCGACTATCCTCGAAGCAATTGGCAAGTGCGGTGATAGCTCTACAGTTGGCTTGTTTGAGAAGGTTTTGTACCAAGACCAACCTTTACAACTCGGATGGGCATATGGTGTCCTCCGTCTAGAGCAAAAAGGATATAGTAGTGAAAATCTAAAAATCCAAATGACCAAGTATTTAGCGAGTAAAAACAGAGATATCGCTCTAATTGCTAGTCATTATTTATACAGAAGTCTGCGAAGAAGCGGGAGTCCTCACAATATCGATTCCTTGGCTCAGCTTACTCAGTTTGACGAAGTAAAGACACGCTTAATGTTACTGGAACAATTAGAAGTTAAACAAGAAAAACTCAATTGGGATTGGACCGTAGAATTCAACAAACTAAATCCTTATCAGAAATCAGAAAAATTGCTCATGCTGGATCTGAGCAACCCTAAGCTTATAGAATTCTGTATGTTTATTCTTAAAGACTCCTCTGAATCTAAGATACTTAAAACAACAGCTATGCAAAAGTTCATTGATACTCGAACTGCTATCTCTATTTCAATGTGGCCGAGCCCAACTATAGAAGAAGGTATAAAATTAGGATTGAACTCAGGTGATATGGCCCTACAAAGTATCGCTGCTATCGAATTGCAAAATCAAGAGTATAGTCAGCAATCTGAAAAATGGTTGCCTATTCTTGAAGATGCAAAATCTCATCTCAATTTACCACAGCAATCTGAAACGTACATTGACATCTGTAAGGCCATAGAAGCCCTGGGTGGGGAGAAATTTGATGGATATCAGCCTAAATACAATCACCCAATAGATTGGGAGTATGTAAAGGCCATTCCAAAGGACCAACAAGTGATCATAGAAACAAACCAAGGAAACATTACCATTCAACTCTTTGTGGAAGATGCTCCAGGCACGGTATCTAACTTTCTGAAGCTTATAGATTCTGGCTTCTATGATGGTAAGTATTTTCACCGGGTCGTACCGCAATTTGTAATTCAAGGTGGTTGTCCGAGAGGCGATGGATGGGGAAGCCTAGACTGGACGCAACGTAGCGAGTTTAGTAACTATCAAGGATATAAGGCGGGTACAGTAGGGGTTGCATCAGCAGGAAAAGATACTGAAGGAGTACAGTTTTTTATCACGCACTGCTCTACCCCACATCTGGACGGTCGTTACAGCATATTTGCTAGAGTCATAGATGGGATGAACGTGGTGAATAAGATAGAAATCGGTGACAAAATAATCTCGATAAAAAAAAGCACAAATCACATCGAGATGGGCCCAGATTGTTAATCGATATTTAAGACTATTACAGCCTTCATTCTGTATTTGAAGAACATTCAATTCCTACCTTTGTTAGATAAATAAATGCTGTTCAAATTAGCTTGGCGAAACATTTTTCGAAATAAACGGAGGAGCCTAATCACCGTATCCTCAATCATATTTGCCGTATTTTTTGCCGTATTTATGCGTAGCCTCCAATTCGGAGCGTATGGAAACATGCTAGATAATGTCGTCGGTAATTATATGGGCTACATTCAAGTTCATGAAAAAGGTTTTTGGGATGAAAAAACACTCGACAACAGTTTTGACCCAAAAAGTATCTCTCTCTTAAAGGAGTCCAATAACATCCCATATATCCATCAAAGAATTGAAGGTTTTGCCCTTGCATCGTTCGAAGACAAGTCAAAACCAGTAGCTCTTCTCGGAATCAATGCTAAAGAAGAGAAAGCAAACATGAACCTTGATAAAAAAGTTATTCTAGGAGAATACCTTAGCAACAAGACTTCGGGTGTACTAATCGCAAAAGGACTACAACAAATTCTAGGTCTTAAGGTCGGGGACACTATGGTGTTTTTAGGTCAAGGATATCAAGGCACTATAGCATCTGGAGCCTATCAAGTTACAGGTGTAGTAGACCTTAACACACCAGAACTTAACAAAAGAACAGTTATTCTCAATCTTAGCGATGCCCAAATGCTTTTTGCAATGGATGACATGGTGACGACTTGTATCGTTGGCATAGAAGGAGACAATTGGATGGAGGTCCAGGAAGAGGTTCAATCACAGATAGACACCTCTACTTTGGAAGTAATGAATTGGCAACAGATGGTTCCTGAATTGAAACAACTTATTACCGTAGACCAAGCTGGAGGGACCTTTGTACTACTCATTTTGTACAGCATCATTACTTTCAGTCTATTTGGCACTGTACTGATGCTTACCGAAGAACGAAGTTTTGAATACGGCGTACTAACAGCTCTCGGCATGTCTAAACGTAAGACTATGCAAGTGGCTGTTTTAGAAACACTATTACTAGCTGCCGCTGGTGTGATTGCAGGTATGATTGCGGTTTATCCCTTTGTTCTCTATTTCAACATAAATCCAATTAACCTAAGCGGTCAGATGCAAGAAGTAGTTGAGAAGTTTGGTTTTGAGGCTTTGATCCCGACTTCTTTGGATCCTAGTATCGCGATCTCGCACGCGGCTATTATATTCATTATAGTATTAGTAGTCAACATATACACTATCCGCAAAATCTATAATCTTGAACCTGTAAAAGCAATGAAAAGATGATTCTGAAAATCGCTTTTAAAAATATTTGGAGGAATAAACTTCGGAGCTGGACAGTCATCATAGCTATCGCCTTAGGAATATTTGGAGGACTTGCTGTCATAAGCACAGCTTCGGGACTCACTGACATGAGACAAGACAATGCCATCCGAACGTATGTCAGTCATATACAGATACACGATAGCAATTATCTGAAGTACGGATCCCTCACTGACACCATTTCCAATAGTCACAATTTATACCAGAACATAGCTTTAAATTCTGAAGTGAAGGCGATATCTAGTCGACTAAAAGTAGAGAGTTTCATACAAAGCTCTGGTGGTTCTGGCGGCGTCATTCTCAATGGTATCGTCCCAGAAAATGAAAAAGAACTAACCAATCTGAATGAGTTATGCGAAGCAGGCAACTTCTTACAGACATATAAGAGAAAACCACCAATTATCATAAGCAGGAAGCTGGCTAAGAAACTAAATGCTAAAATAAAAACTACGATACAATGTTCTTTTACTGGAGTAGATGGCTCTTCCGTTATTGGAGTATTCAAAGTAGTCGACCTCTATTCAAGTTCAAACTCCTTGTACGATGAATTAAATGCATTTGTACGACTTGAAGATCTTCAGAATCTAAGTTCACTATATGGTAGTCACGAAATTGCAATGACCTTAAAGGACGAGCAAAGAGTTGAGACACTTAGAAAAGAACTGATTAGTACGTTTCCTGGATATCAAATAGATAGCTGGAGAGGTGTAGCTCCGGAGTTGGGATATGCTGACAAAATGATGGATCTTGTTATGACCATATTTCTTGTAATTATCATGCTAGCTCTAGCATTTGGAATTATCAACACTATGCTTATGGCAGTTTTGGAGAGAAAAAAGGAACTTGGAATGCTAATTTCTGTTGGTATGAATAAAAGAAAGGTGTTTTGGATGATAGTACTTGAATCTATTTTCTTG
>JBMYYN010000079.1:0-8302 GCA_049609445.1 Bacteroidia bacterium
TTGATCAAATTGGCTGTAGCTGGTTTTTGTTTTGGCAATATTATGTTGTTTAGTATGCCACATTACTTTGGACTTGCCGTAGCCAACGATTTATTTTTTGCACGACTGTTTAGTGCTTTATCGGTGGTTTTGAGTTTGCCAGTTTTGTTCTATTCGGGCAGAGATTACTTGAAGTCCGCTTACCGTGCATTAGCAGCGGGAAAATCACATTTAAACATTCCAATAGCTATCGGGATTCTGAGTCTGTTTGGATGGAGTTTGTATGAAATTTTTAGTGGAGCAGGAATAGGTTATTTAGACTCACTGGCTGGATTGATATTCTTTTTGCTGATCGGGAAATGGTTTCAACACAAGGTGTACGACCAAGTAAGCTACCATAGAAATCTTCAAGAGTTTATTCCACTAGTGGTTAGAAAAATAGCAGTAGATGGATTTAGTTGGGAGCGGATCGATAGTTTAGAAAAAGGAGATCAGGTAGTGGTCCTCAATGAAGAAATTATTCCGGTAAACGGAACTTTGGTAGAAGGAAACGGGCTTATAGACTACTCATTTATCACGGGAGAAGCATTGCCAGATCGAGTAGAGACGAATAGTGCTGTATATGCAGGAGGTTGTCAAAAATCTGGAGAAATCACAATTCAGCTGCAAGAGAAGCCAAGCATAGATAAGCTTTGGTCCACCTGGTCAAACCAAGGAGAGAAAAAAGAATTCACCAATAGATGGACAGATCACATTAGCAAATATTTTACGATAGCTATTTTATCAATTGCTTTTGTGTCTGCAGCTATTTGGTCTTTTTACAGTATGGAAAAGTCACTATTTGTGTTTAGTTCTGTATTGATAGTAGCTTGTCCATGTGCCCTCGCTTTGAGTGCACCTTTTACGTTTGGCAACATATTACGGGTTTTTAGTACAAATAGTTTCTTTGTCAAAGATGCTGAAGCTATTTCTACACTAAGTGAGATAGACCATTTAGTTTTAGATAAAACGGGGACCATTACAGAAAAGAATGCGATGAGCATATCTTTCATAGGTAAAGAATTGGATCCTAAAACTAAAAGAGCAGTTAAATCATTGGCAGCCCAAAGTACTCATCCGCTAAGCTCTGTTATAGCTCAATCTTTAAAAAGCTATGATTCAGTGGAAACGATGGATTTCGTGGAGTTGCCAGGGAAAGGAATACAAGGAGTAGCGGACGGTCAACGGATAAAAATAGGATCGAGTAACTGGATAAGTGAAACAAAATCCAATGGAACATCAGTGTATGTGTCTGTAAACGATGAGGTAGTTGGCCACTATAAGATTACGACAAGTTATAGAAGCGGTTTAAGTTCTGTTTTGGAACGACTAGGTCGATTAGTGAATATTTCTATCCTCAGTGGAGATAATGAAGGTGAAAGGGAGACATTGAAAGGAATGTTCTCAGGCTTCAGAAACTTGAAGTATAATCTTAAGCCAAGACAAAAAGCGTTAGCGGTAAGCCAGCTGCAAAAATCCGAAAAAGTACTGATGATCGGTGATGGACTCAATGATAGTTCGGCTATCGAAGAAGGAGATTTAGGTATTGCTATCACAGATAATCTGAATGGTTTTTATCCAGGTAGTGACGCAGTCCTGTTATCAGAAAGTTTCAGTCGACTACCATCCTTCTTAGAACTAGCGAGATACTCCAAAAAGGTACTAAAATGGAGTTTAGTTTTCTCACTATGTTATAATATCGCAGGAATTTCTTTCGCTGTAATGGGAGTGCTTACGCCTATAATTGCAGCGATACTAATGCCACTTAGCAGTGTATCCGTAGTATTGTTAGATACTCTATTGATACGTTTAAAATCAAGAAAACTAAATTTAATATGAAAATAATAGCATTGCTCATATCGCTCAGTTTGATTCTCGCAGGAGGATTTCTGTTTGCTTTTTACAAAGCTGTAAGAAGTGGTCAGTTTGACGACCTTGAATCGCCAGGGATGAGAGTGCTAGATTCAAAAAAATCAGAAACCAATAATCAAAATAAATATGCAAAAGGAAACCTTTAATTACGACAATAAGATTGTCCGAAATTTTGCAATTGCCACAGCAATCTGGGGCATTGTAGGTATGCTTGTAGGTGTCATTATAGCTTCGCAGCTATTTGAGCCGTTTTTCAATTTCAATACGAGATACATCTCGTTTGGTAGATTGAGACCACTTCATACCAATGCAATCATCTTTGCTTTTGTTGGTAATGCCATCTTTATGGGTGTGTATTACTCACTTCAGCGATTGATGAAAACGAGAATGTTTAGCGACAAGCTGAGTAAGATCCACTTCTGGGGATGGCAGCTTATTATTGTTGCTGCTGCTTTGACCCTTCCACTAGGTATCACTACCTCTAAGGAGTATGCAGAACTTGAATGGCCAATAGATATTGCTATTGCTCTTATTTGGGTTGTGTTTGGTTGGAACATGTTTGGTACTATTTACAAAAGAAGAGAGAAGCACTTATACGTAGCTGTATGGTTTTACATAGCTACTTTCGTAACTGTAGCGATGCTTCATATCGTTAATAGTTTTGCTCTTCCTGTTGGGTTCTTAAAGTCGTACTCTGCGTTTGCGGGAGTGCAAGATGCTCTGGTCCAATGGTGGTATGGTCATAATGCTGTAGCATTCTTCTTGACTACGCCATTCCTTGGATTGATGTACTATTTTATGCCTAAGATGGCTAATAGACCGGTATATTCATACAAGTTGTCTATTCTTCACTTCTGGTCATTGATATTCTTATACATCTGGGCAGGTCCTCATCACTTGTTATACACTAGTTTACCAGGTTGGGCACAAACGTTAGGTGTTGCATTTAGTGTGATGCTTATAGCTCCGTCTTGGGGTGGTATGCTTAATGGTCTATTGACACTGCGTGGTGCTTGGGATAGAGTAAGAGATGATGCTATGCTTAAGTTCATGGTAGTAGGTCTTACGGCATACGGTATGTCTACGTTTGAAGGACCGATGCTTTCACTTAAAAATGTGAATGCTATTGCCCACTTTACGGATTGGATCGTAGCTCACGTCCACGTTGGTGCTCTTGGGTGGAATGGTCTATTGACATTTGCAATTCTTTACTACATCGTACCACGTATCTATGATACTAAGATGTTCTCGAAGAAAGCAGTTAATGCACACTTCTGGTTGGCTACACTAGGTATATTATTTTATGCGATACCAATGTACTTCAGTGGTTTCACACAAGGTCTAATGTGGAAGGAATTCACAGTAGATGGTATGCTTAAGTACCCTAACTTCTTAGAGACTACTTTGCAGGTTCTTCCAATGCATATGCTTAGAGCATTTGGTGGATTGCTATACTTGACTGGAACTATCCTTATGGTTTGGAACCTTTGGAAAACAGCTAAGACTGGAAGTTTAATAGCAGATGAAGCTGCAGAAGCTTACCCATTGGTAAAAGAAGAAGCTGGAGAAGTACAACAGGCTTACTGGCATAGATGGATTGAAAGACGTCCTACTCAGTTATTGATATTCTCATTTATAGCAGTAGCTATTGGTGGTGTGGTTGAGTTTGTTCCAGCGTTCCTAGTAGAGAGCAATGTAGAGACCATCCCTAGTGTTACACCATACTCTCCTCTAGAATTAGAAGGAAGAGATATTTACATCAGAGAAGGGTGTAATAACTGTCACTCGCAGCAAGTTAGACCTTTCCGTAGTGAGACGGTAAGATATGGTGAGTATTCTAAATCAGGAGAGAATGTTTACGATCATCCATTCTTATGGGGAAGTAAGCGTACTGGTCCAGATTTGGCTAGAGCAGGTAACACTTCATCCAAAGTATACAAAGATGCAGGATGGCACTATCAACACATGAAAGACCCAAGAACAACTTCTGAAGGTTCTATCATGCCAGCATATCCTTGGTTGATAGACGATGATGGAGACTACAGTGATCTTTCTGCTAAGATTTCGACTATGCGTAAGCTAGGTGTTCCTTATGAAGAAGGGTACGAGCAGATTGCTATGGAAGATCTTAACAAACAAGCTGAGAAAATTTCAAATTTCTTGATGAAAGAAAAAGGAATACAAGTAGCTAAAGAAAAAGAGATTGTAGCACTAATAGCTTACCTACACAAATTAGGTAAGGACATTAACACTAAAGACGTAGCAGGTAAATAATAAACACTATGGGAAAAATGATTGGATTCGTAGAAGGTGCAGATGTATTTTTAATCATCGCTCTTCTCATCTTTTTAGGAGTATTTATTTCGGCGGCGATGTACATGTTTCTTATGACTAAGGAGCAGGTAGCAGAACTAGCCAATTTACCACTAGAAACCACTAAACAAGAACAAAATGAAAAACAAAATTAGTCTTACAATAATAGGTGTCTTGTCTACACTAGGTGTATTTGCACAAGGCACAGAAGCAGCAAATAGCGGAGGCTTATCACAGCCACTTCTATGGATTATATATTTAGTATTAGGTCTACTTTTATTGGTGACTTACATACTCTACGTAGTATCTCGAGAATTAAAGAGATACGTGAAAGGAGAAAGCAATTCTGAGGAAGCAAAAATGTGGGATAGCCGCTCCAGCTGGGAGAAAATATTCCAATTGAAGCCGGTAGGAACGGATAAGGATACCATGATAGATGAGCCACATGATGGCATCTATGAATTGGATAATCCTCCTCCACCTTGGTTTATGTTCTTATTCTACGGTTGTATCGTATTCGCCGTATTCTATGTTGGTAGATTTATGTTTACAGACTATGGATATACGCAAGAAGATGAGTACATAGCTGAGATGAAAGCTTCAGAGAAAAAGCAATCTGACAATGTAGATGAAGAAGCACTTCAGATAGACGAGAACAGTGTAGTCGCTCTTACGGAGTCTGCAGCTTTAAGTTCTGGAAAGAAGATATATAATCAGAACTGTAAAGTTTGTCACGGTGACGGAGGTAAAGGTATGATGGGCTCAGGACCGAACTTGACAGATGAATACTGGAAGCACGGTGGTGGAGTACAAAATGTCTTTAAGTCGATCAAGTACGGTATAATCGAAAAAGGTATGATGGCTTGGAAAGACAATTTAAGTCCTCAAAAGATGCAAGAGGTTACTTCTTACATCCTAAGCTTACAAGGTACAAACCCTGAAGGTGCTAAAGAACCAGAAGGTGAAAAGTGGGTTCCTACAGATGCGTCTGAAGATGCACCTGCTGAAACTGAAACACCAGCAGCTGAGTAATACATAGAGAAATACTCCTGCGTAAGGAATGAAGAAACACGGAGAAGAAAGTTATAGAGATCACGTCGGTCATCAGACCAAAGATGGAAAACGTGAGTGGATATATCCGAAGATAATTAAAGGTGCTTTTTATAAGTACAGAACCTACTTCAGTTGGTTTCTGCTAGCCTTTTTCTTCGGGGCTCCTTTTATCAAAATAGGTGATTATCCTCTATTGCTATTGAATATTCTCGAACGAAAGTTTGTGATATTCGGTCAGCCTTTTTGGCCTCAAGATTTTTATGTCTTCGTGTTTCTTACCCTTACTTTACTTGTCTTTATTGTACTCTTTACTGTGGTTTTCGGTAGAGTATGGTGCGGTTGGGCATGTCCACAGACTATCTTTATGGAGATGGTCTTTCGAAAAATAGAAAACCTAATAGAAGGCAACGCCAATAAGCAGAAAAAGCTTGATGCGATGCCTTGGAACAAGGAGAAAATCTTTAAGAAAAGTCTAAAGCACTCCGTTTTCTTTCTTATCTCCTTTTTAATTTCACATACATTTTTAGCCTATATCATTGGATATAAAGAGTTGTGGTCCAAGATTTCAGGACCATTCTCTGAAAACTACGTCACTTTTTTTAGTTTAATAATATTCTCATTTGTTTTCTACTTGGTATTTGCCAAAATGCGTGAGCTCGTTTGTATAATGGCTTGCCCGTATGGTAGATTACAGGGTGTAATGCTTGATCCTAATAGTATGGTTGTAGCATACGATTACCAGAGAGGTGAACCAAGAGGTAAGATACGTAAAAACCTAAATCAAGAGGATAAAGGAGATTGTGTTGATTGTAACTTATGCGTGGATGTATGTCCTACGGGAATCGATATCCGAAATGGAACTCAGCTTGAGTGTATCAACTGTACGGCTTGTATGGATGCATGCGATTCGGTGATGACCAAGGTGAAAAAACCAGAGGGACTAATCCGTATCGACAGTAAAAACAATATAGAATCCAATAAAGGATTCCGATTTTCACCTAGAATTATAGCATATACTGCTGTGATGGTCATTTTAGTAGCGGCTTCGATTACGATACTTGCGACACGTAAGAGTGTAGAAGCCAATGTGCTTAGGATTCCTGGTAGTACGTATTCTGAAGCAGAGGATGGCAGAGTCACAAATATGTTCAACCTTTCTATGGTCAATAAGACATTTGAAGACAAGGTGTTTAGGCTAGAACTAGTAGAAAGTGAAAATAGTGCCAACGCAACTTTGATGTTGGTTCAAAAAGATTCAATTTTGATGTCTAACAACGAGGTCAAGAAAGTATTTATGATTTACAAAGATCAGAAGGACATTCACGAGAATGAAATCCCAATGAAGGTGAATCTGTTTATTGATGATGAGCTTATCAATACATCTAAGTTTACTTTCTTAGCTCCAGTAAGAAAATGAAATTAGATTGGTCAAAAATCTTGATAGGAGCCATGGCTCTATTCATCGTATTTATAGTAAGCATGGGAGTCAAAATGGCTACAAGCAGTCAAGCACTATACGAAGAAGATTATTACGAACAAGGTGAAGAACATGCCATCCGAATGGAACAAGAAAAGGCAGGAGAAAGTGTTGAAGTAAGATTTAATAGAACAACAAATAGTCTCGATTGCGAGTTTGAGATAGATGGTTATGTCTCTAAATATAAACTAGTTTGTCTTGCTGATAGTAAAAGAGATTTGGAAGTTTCGCTGTCAGAAAATTCTTTGTCTTCTAAACAGTCAATTGTGATTCCTTCGAAAATAGTAGAAGGCATATGGTACTATGAGGTGACAGGTTTGGTTGGAAAAAATGCATTCTTCAAGAAGCAACAGTTTGTGAAGTAGTGTTGTGGTCCGCATTCATATTGGGTCTGCTTGGGAGTTTGCACTGTGCGGCTATGTGTGGTCCATTTATGCTGGGGCTTGCAGCTAGGCAGTATTCTCTTTTTTCGCTTATTGTCCATCACTTAGGAAGGTGGTTGGGTTATATTCTCCTTGCTACTTTTTTTTATTTCATTGTATCCCCGCTACAGATTTTTGAGCTGCAGCAGTATGTGGGTCTAGTAAGTGGTGTTTTATTGGTCATATACGGTCTAAAAAGTTACATACCTGTGGTTAACAAGATGTTTGCTAGAGTGACAGCTATAATCTCAAACAAGATGATAAAAAGTAAAGCAGGACGTACAGGAAATGTGATACTCGGTATATTGAACGGTTTACTTCCTTGTGGACTATCCTTTGGTGCGGCTATAATGTCTGTAAACGCTGGAAGTATTGGAGCTTCTGCGTTGTACATGATTGTATTTGGCTTAGGTACGCTTCCTATCTTACTAGCCATGTCGTATCTGCCCAAGTTGGGTTTACAAAAGTCATTAATGAGTTTGAACGCTTGGACGCCAAGAATCCTTGTGATTATGGGATTCGTCTTGATACTAAGGTCTGCAGGATTAGGCATTCCTTATCTTAGTCCTACATATGATGTCCAAGAAGAAAAAATGGAGTGCTGTGACCACTAGTTAGAGCTCAATTTTCACATTGTAGTCAGACAAATCATCGAGGTGATCTTCATGTTTAAATGTACCTTCTTCAAACTGATTGTCTCTTTGACGCACGTGCTCTTGTCTGTTTATACTTCTCACAAATCTCCTTATACTGTTTGAGTCAGTGAGAATAAGTCCTGGAACCGAAACATTTTTACCGTCATCGTCCTTTGCTACCATTGTAAAGTAGCTAGAGTTGCAATGGTGTGTTTCGCCTGTTTTTATGTTTTCGGACTCTACACGAACACCAATGACCATAGATGTGTTTCCAGTATAATTTACTGCTGCTCTGAGTGTTAGGATTTCCCCTACTTCTACAGGGTGAAGAAAGTCAACTCGATTTACAGATGCCGTCACACAGTAGTTGCCGCTATGCTTACTTGCACAGGCAAAAACTACTTGATCCATAAGATTAAGGATATGACCACCGTGTATTTTTCCACTGAAATTGGAATGAGAGGGGAGCATTAGTTCTGAAAGTGTAATGCTAGATTCCTCCGCTGTTTTAT
>JBMYYN010000080.1:0-8145 GCA_049609445.1 Bacteroidia bacterium
GAGTAATTGAAGCCTTGGATTTAAAATCTCTGGAATACAAACCCAAAGACAAACCGAGATTTGAAACGATAGGAAAAGCACGAAAAGCTAATAGGCTCAAGAGTAAGCTTGGTATCCTCTATGATGGCAGTGATGCTGTGGGAGCGTTTTATCAAGACGTCACTAATGCTATTCTTGCTTATTCAGCGAATCGTATTCCTGAGATTGCTGATGAGTTATATCAGATAGATGATGCTCTAAGAGCAGGTTTTGGATGGGACGTAGGTCCGTTTGAAACTTGGGATATGATAGGATTTGATAAGGTGTTATCAAATATCGAAAGTGCAGGATATTCTGTTCCACAATGGATAACAGATTTTAAGGCAAAAGGAAATAGCTCCTTCTATAAGTCAGAGGATGGAAAGAGAAAATATTACAATATTTCGAATGGAGAATATGAAGTCATACCAGGAACTGAATCATTCATAGTATTGGATAATTTTAGAACACCAGAACCTGTTTATAGAAACAAAGAAGCGACACTTCATGACATTGGTGACGGAGTATTGTGCTTAGAGTTTCATTCTAAAATGAATGCAATTGGTAGTGGAACACTATCTGCAATCAATAAATCTATAGATATAGCAGAATCACAAGGATGGAAAGGGTTGGTGATTGGAAACGATGCACCAAATTTCTCAGCAGGAGCAAATTTAGCTATGATGTTGATGCTGGCTATTGAGCAGGAATTTGATGAGCTAAATATGGCTATACGTTATTTCCAAAACACCGTTATGCGATTGAGATATTCAAGCATACCAGTAGTCATGGCTCCTCATGGATTGACACTTGGCGGTGGCTGCGAAATGACGTTACATGCTGACGCGGCAGTAGCTTCAGCAGAGACTTATATAGGACTAGTAGAAGCCGGAGCAGGGCTCATTCCTGGAGGTGGAGGTACAAAAGAATTTGTGCTCCGTACGAGTGATAGCTTCTATGCAGGAGATCCTCAGCTTCCTACCTTGATTGAACGATTTCAGACTATAGCTACAGCCAAAGTGGCTACTTCAGGTCATGAAGCATTCGAAATAGGAGTAATGCACCACGATAAAGATGAAGTGGTGGTCAATGGAAATAGAGTCATCACAGAAGCTAAGCGTAAGGTACTAGAACTACATAATGATGGTTATGTACAAAAGCCGCAACGGGATGATATTACCGTCCTAGGTAGAACGGCTCTTGGAGCATTGTGTTCAGGAGTTGAAGCATTTGGGATAAGCAATTATGCTAGTGAGCATGATATGAAGATAGGTAGAAAATTGGCCTTTGTAATGGCTGGAGGTGATTTGACACAGCCGACTAAAGTTACTGAGCAATACCTTTTAAATTTAGAAAGAGAAGCTTTCTTAAGCTTGCTAGGAGAACGAAAAACATTGGAGAGAATCCAACACATATTAAAAACAGGGAAACCGCTTAGAAATTAAAATAATGGGAGAAGCATATATAGTAAATGGATATAGAACGGCTGTAGGAAAAGCAAATCGAGGTGGTTTTCGATTTACTAGTCCAGTAGACTTAGGAGCAGCGGTAATTGATCACTTGATAGATAATACACCGGGATTTGATCCAAGCACTGTTGAAGATATTATCGTAGGAAACGCCGTGCCAGAAGCAGAACAAGGGCTGCAAATGGGACGTTGGGTTGGAGTGCGAAGCAAACTACCTCAAGAAGTTCCAGGAGTCTCTGTTAATAGGTATTGTGGTAGTGGAATAGAAACGATTTCAATGGCTGTAGCAAAAATTAAGGCAGGACTTGCTGATTGTCTTATAGCTGGTGGAACAGAAAGTATGAGTCTAGTGCCCACTGTTGGTTACAAGACAGTTCCTAATTACACCATAGCATCAGAACATCCAGATTACTTTTTAGGGATGGGACTTACCGCTGAAGAAGTAGCTGTAAAGTATGATATCAGTCGTGAGGATCAGGACAAATTTGCTCTAGGTTCACACCAAAAGGCTCTAAAAGCTCTTTCAGAAGGAAAGTTTAAGAATCAGATTGTTCCTGTGGAAGTTGAACAAGTAGATTTTGACCCTAAAACAAACAAGAGAGTTAAGTCTAGCTACGTTGTAGATACGGATGAAGGACCGCGTGCAGACACAAATCTTGAAGCTCTAGGTAGACTAAGACCGGCATTTAAAAATGGAGGAACAGTGACTGCAGGTAACAGTTCTCAGACCAGTGATGGGGCAAGTTTTGTGTTGGTGATGAGCGAGAAAATGGTGAAAGATTTGGGTCTAGAACCGAAGGCTCGATTAGTAAGTAGCGTATCTGTAGGCGTAAGTCCAAGATATATGGGAATAGGGCCGATGGAAGCAGTTCCTAAAGCATTAAGCAAAGCTGGATTAAAACTGAATGATATAGATCAAATTGAGTTGAATGAAGCGTTTGCTTCCCAAAGTTTGGCGGTAATGAGAGGTTTGGATTTGAACCCAGATATTGTAAATGTAAATGGTGGTGCAATTAGTTTAGGTCATCCACTAGGATGTACAGGAGCGAAATTGACGGTTCAGATTTTAGAAGAAATGAAGCTTAGAAACCAGAAATACGGGATGGTGACAGCTTGTATCGGTGGAGGACAAGGAATAGCAGCAATTCTTGAGCGATTGCATTAGACATTAGATTTTAGACAAAAGACAGGTGAGCAAAAGAAAGAGACATAATTTTAGGGAATTGACTGTTTGGAAAAAGGCCAGACAGAACAACCCGAGAATTTATCTTTTAACTAAAAAATTCCCAGACGATGAAAAGTTTGGAATGAAGAGCCAGATTAAACGAGCATCTGTTTCTATAATGTCAAATATTGCCGAAGGAGCAGGCAGAAGAACAAACAAGGATTTTGTAAATTTCCTTGGAATGGCTCACGGTTCGGCAACAGAAGTTGAGAATCTACTGATAGTAGGTTTAGACTTGGGTTTTATAACAAAAGAAAAGTTTACAATACAAAAAGAATATTTACACGAAATACAAAAAATGATGAATGGATTGATGGATAGTTTGGAGAAATCTGATATCTAAAATCTCACATCTCTAATCGATATTATAATGGCAGAAATAAAGAACAATTTAAAAGGAGGAGAATTCTTAGTTAAAGAACAGGAAGCAAGTAGTACTTTCATTCCTGAGGAAATAAACGAGGAACAAAAAATGTTTCGTGAGATGACACAAGACTTCTTAGAGAAGGAAGTGCATCCCCTACGTGAAAAAATAGATAAGCAGAGTGAGAATCCGAATTTGATTCCAGAGCTTATGGAAAAAGCAGCTCAACTTGGAATGTTGGGAGCGGCACTGCCAGAAGAATATGGAGGGATGTCAGTTGATTTCAATACTGAAACGGTATTGAGCGAAGAACTGGGCAAGAGTCAGAGTTTCAGCGTAGCATTAGCAGCCCATATGGGTATAGGAACATTACCTATTCTATATTATGGTACTGACGAACAAAAGAAAAAGTACCTGCCTGGTCTAGGTGATGGTAGCCTGAAGGCGGCATATTGCCTGACAGAACCAGATAGTGGTTCGGATGCTTTGGCTGCTAAAACTAAGGCAGTATTAGATGGTGATGAATGGGTCATCAATGGAGGAAAAATGTGGATTACGAATGCGGGATTTGCTGATATATTCACAGTATTTGCTCAAGTAGATGGAGACAAGTTTACTGGGTTCATAGTAGAAAAAGGCACACCAGGTTTGAGTCTAGGTGATGAAGAAATCAAGCTAGGTATCAAAGGAAGTAGTACTCGACAAGTGTTTTTTGAAGATGTAAGAATCCCGAAAGAAAATCTTCTTGGAGAGATAGGAAAGGGACATAAGATAGCATTCAATGTGCTAAACATAGGAAGATTTAAGCTTGGTGCTATGGTAATGGGAGGCAGCAAGAAGAGCATTGACATTGCTGTAAACTATGCAAATGAGAGACATCAGTTTGGAGTGCCAATCTCAAGCTTCGGAGCTATTCAGCACAAACTAGCTGAAATGGCGATTAGAACGTATGCTACAGACAGTGCTACATATAGAATTTCGGATTTGATTCAAGATAAAATCGCTGATTTCGTAGAAGATGGATTTACAAAAGTAGAAGGCAAGCTTAAGGCTGCTGAAGAATACAACATCGAATGTGCTATTCTAAAAGTACTCGGGTCAGAAACCTTGGATTACGTGGTGGATGAGGCTGTACAGATATTTGGAGGTACGGGCTATTCAGAAGAGTTTCCGGTAGCAAGTATGTATAGAGATTCTCGTATCAATAGAATCTTTGAAGGTACCAATGAGATAAACCGTATGCTAGCTGTTGGTCAAATGATGAAGAAAGCCTTAAAAGGAGAACTTGACCTAATGGGGCCAGCAATGAAAATCCAAGAAGAGTTGATGGAGATCCCAGATTTTGGAGATGAAGGAGATGGCTCACCATTATATCAGGAGAAAAAATCTGTCAGACAGAGTAAGAAAGCTATACTTATGGCGGCAGGAGCGGCAGCTCAGAAGTTTATGATGGAACTGGAGCAACAGCAAGAGATTCTTATGAATCTTGCTGATATGGCGATAGACGTATTCACAGCAGAGAGTACAATACTTCGTACCGAAAAACTAATCGAACAACAAGGCGAAGAAGCTACAGCGATGCAGATAGCGATGACCAAGTGTTATGTAAATGATGCGATGGAAAGAACTTATCTAGCAGGTAAACATGCGTTAGCTGGATTTGCCAAAGATGATATGTTGGTAATGATGCATATGGGCGTGAAGCGATTTACAAAGTACCCAATGATCAATACAATAGACTTGCGAAAACAGGTTGCAGTTAAGATTATAGCTGAGAACAAGTATTGTTTCTAAGCTAAGGTGTAAATAATTTTTAGTACAAAGGCGAATCGAGAGATTCGCCTTTTTTGTTTACCTGGATTAAGAAACAGATTTCTAGTCAGTTTTTATCCTTTGCATGGGCAATTGTCTGAGAAGTGTAAATTTGCTAGATATTGACTTTTGTACTGTTTACCAAATAGTAAGGAAAGGCATTAACTACAAAAAGATAAACGTCATGAAACTAAAATTAATCCTAACCCTAGCTGCATTTGCTTTTGCACTACAAACCTCATTTGGACAAAAGCTACTAATCGAGTATGATTACCTGAAAGACAATATCAACTACTACAAAGTGAAAAAATCTGGACAGAGAGTGGTTATACCTAATGCTACTGTTCAGCGTAATCATCAAGTGAAAGTGGAGATAATCAATTTTAATCCGCACTTATATACTGCCAAAGTAGATTTCAGTACATCAAGTATAGCTGAAGAGTCAAATATCGGCTTTATGAACCTAATATCACCATTGGGTCTCAGCGGTATGGGGTCAAGCTTTTTGAGCTCACTTACCACAAGTGAGACCAGCGTGAGAGGTGGTTTGATGTCTGATCCTAAAGCATCTTCTAGCTATGCTGCGGTCCAGTCTTCCTACAATCAGCTTGCGGAAGTAGAAAACACTATAAACTCATTAAAGTATGTTACAGAACGACTTTATAAGCTCAAGTACAATCCATACTTGCCTGGAGATTCTATCAAAGTATTTTCAAAGAGAATGGTGGAAGGCCTACTAAATAAGCCTAATGTACAGACACAAGATTTCATATCTTTAGGTATGCAGATAAACAATGTCGTTGCTAGCAATTACAGTGACCTACAAGCTTCAGTTCAGCGTTTTGATGGTGCATATAATAAGTATGCAAATACAAGAGGCAAAGGTGGAGGATTTGAAGGGGAAGGATTGAATACTCAAGCAGCAGGGCTATTCCGAGCAGCAAGCCAATTCAATGAGAACTTTGATTATGACCAAGTGGTGCAGTATTTAGACGTATTGGAACTCACCTACCAATCCATAGTCAATACTTCGTATACGTATAACACAAGTGAAATGGCAAATGGCGATAAGCTGTCTATGGATATCACTATTTTCAAGATACCAGTAGAGGGTGATGATGCGTCATCAGCTACCGAGGTAAAAACTAAAAGCTTGGATATTACCGTAAAGGGTGACTTGAAAATCAACTCTTCAGTTGGACTTTCATTTCCATTTTATGCCAATAATGTAAGCTATATCAATAAGGATAGCGTGATTACAGAAGTAGATGGAGAAAACTACACACCGAATATTTCTGCATATATAAATTTCTATCCTTATAGTGGAAAGATTGGTCAATTGGGAGGGACATTCGGTGTAGGCGTACCAATTAGCTCTACATCTAGAAACTTCAATTTTCTATTTGGTGGAAGTGCCATATTGGGTACTAAAAACAAAGTGGTCCTACACGCTGGTGCTACTTTAGGTCAAGTAAAGAAACTAGACAATGCACTCGTGACGGGTGATTATCTTCAAAATTCTTATGATGAAGTACCTACGATCAGCAGTTACAATTGGGGTGGATTTGTAGGTATATCATTTAGCATAGCAAATCTGAAAAACTAGGATGAAACTAGGAGTAATCATATCTTTATTACTGGTAGTAAGCAGCTGTGCTGTGTACGAGTATAGTGACAAACGCTCACATGAGGATGTATATATAACTTCATCTGAGTTTGATTCTCCGTTGCGTACGGAAGATATGTTTGAGAAAAAAGCTGTAGACGGTGCTCGTGGTTTTATCACGGTGCCACTTCTGCTAAAAGGTGCAGACCTAGCTTATCAAGGAATAATAAGCGTAATTGATGCTAAAAAGGAAGACAATTCTGCTAGCTACAAAGCTAGTCTGGCGAATCAGCGATTTTATGGTGATGTGTCAAGGGTAGGTCGTATGGATCCCGATCACCTTAGTTTTAGAGGTTTCTCGATAACGAGAAGTGCTCAGGTAGACTCTGAAGATGGAATGACGTTTAAGCTCGATGCTAGTCTCGATACAACCAAACTTCCAGATATCGTAGCTGGTTCAAAGTTTTATCTAAACATAGATACCCTGAAGCTTGAATACGCGAAATTAAAGTACTTGGACAAACGATTGCTTTCTCCGGGCACTTGGTTTACCAAAAAAGACAAGAAATTAAACCTAGACGTGTCTGTAGACGTTATAGCTAATTGGATCGACGATGAAGGAATGATTCACGAGAATGTGAAAATGGGGAGTTTTTTCTACCCTCTTCGTGATTTTGATATAGCGACTCTAGAAAGTCAGCCTCTTTTGATTACCAATCAAAATTTTGTGGGATCTTCCTACCTAATTCCTCGTAGTACAACCTATTGCTTTGATCAGCGAAAAAAAAGAATCAAATGCTTTGGTTTAGGTGACTTTAATGTCGAGGTGACTATCACTGAAAGCAAGGAAAATTCTTTTGTAGAAAAGACCTTTTATGAAAACAAAGGAGCTTTGATCGAAGCTATGAAAGGCCAGAGTTTCAATCAACTTATAGGAGAGTAAGTATTCTATTCTTACTTCTTTCTTTTTCTAATGTAGTTTACAATGGCGAGGACTATAGCCAGAGCTAACAAACCTCCACGAATCCAGAGTCGTTTTTCTAGTTTAGCGTCTTCTCTTGCTTTTTGAGCAGCGAACCTTTCTAAGCTTTTTTTATTTTGCTCAAGTGCACTCTCCATCATTTTCTCCTTTTGTCTTTCCATAGCAGCATTCTGCATGCTGTCCATTTGAGCTTGAAGCTTTTCAAAATCCGCAGCTCTCTCTTGTAGAGCTTCGATTTTTTCACTCAGATTATCTTCTGTCACCGTCTGGTTATCATTTTGGGCAATGATTGATGATTGCAGCATTAGCAAAAAAGCAAATAGTAGTACTTGTTTCATATGGTTATATTATCTTCTAGAAAAATGAAGTGTAAATATAAAAAAAGGCCCCAAGTTCTACATTATTGAAAAGAGACTTGGAGCCTAAAGGTGTGTTTAGGGTGTTAGTATTTCCCTTTAGCTGCTTTCTTCACATACTTGGCAAAATCCTTTGACATATTTTTCTTAGCCAATTTCTTAGCATTTTTACCATCGTAATTTTTTACCTTGAAATCTGCACCTTTCATAGCAAGCATTCGAACGATTTCTCTGTTTCCAGACAGGATAGCATTGTGTAGAACAGTATTCCCGTTTCTATCTGCGAACTCAATCTTTCCTCCACGATCTAGCA
>JBMYYN010000081.1:0-8053 GCA_049609445.1 Bacteroidia bacterium
TCTTCAGATGCGGCAATGATAACTCGCTCAATGGACGTTTTTCCAATTCCTCTCGCTGGGTAGTTTATTATACGTTTTAATGCTTGCTCATCATTGTGATTTATCACTACACGTAGATATGCGATTAAATCCTTGATTTCTTTTCGCTGGTAAAAGCTAAGGCCTCCATATATTTTGTAAGGGATGTTGAGTTTACGAAGTGCCTCCTCTAAAGATCTGGATTGCGAATTGGTACGGTATAGAATTGCAAAATCACTATTGAGTTTCTGCTCTGTAACTTTAGTCTCAAATATGTTTTGTGCGATCAGTTTCCCTTCCTCGTTGTCCGTTACGGCTCTTATTACTTTGATTTTATTTCCTTCATCATTGCTAGTCCAGACATTTTTTTGCAATTGGTCTTTGTTTTTTGCAATGACACTGTTTGCAGCGTTGACAATGGTGTCAGAGGACCTATAGTTCTGCTCTAGCTTATAAACTTTAAGATCAGGATAATCTTTCTCAAAATTGAGAATATTCTTTATGGTAGCTCCTCTAAAGGAATAAATACTTTGAGCATCATCACCCACCACGCAGATATTTTCAAACACGCTTGCCAGTTTCTTCACGATCATATACTGACAGTGGTTAGTATCCTGGTACTCATCCACCATGATGTATTTAAACTTATGTTGATACTTATTTAGAATGTCAGGAAAGTTGTTTAATAGTTTAAAGGTGTTGAGTAGTAAATCGTCAAAATCCATTGCCCCAGCTTTGAAGCATCGTTTAGCATATTCGACATAGATGGCATGAATTTTTCCTCTACCAGTGGTCTCGTCATATGCTATAAGATCACCTTGATTTTGATATACGTGTGCTTGTATTAAGTTGTTTTTGGCATTGCTGATACGTGATAAAACATAATTTGGCTTGTATATCTTATCGTCAAGGTTCATTTCTTTGACAATCGCTTTTATCAAGCTTTTACTATCATCTGAGTCGTAGATAGTGAAATTCTTAGGATACCCTATTCTGTCTGCTTCTATTCGAAGAATTTTTGCAAAAATGGAGTGAAATGTTCCCATCCAAATATTTCTAGCTTCAGGGCCTACTACTGTTTCTATCCTATGCCTCATCTCTTTTGCCGCTTTATTAGTGAATGTCAGCGAAAGAATGTTAAAAGAGTCTACACCTGATGCAATCAAGTGTGCTATTCTGTAAGTCAATACTCTTGTTTTGCCAGACCCGGCACCAGCGATTATCATTACAGGTCCCGTAGTTTGAAGGACAGCTGCTTTTTGTTCTGGATTCAGTGAATGAAGGTATTGTGGTTCGGACATGATTTGGTCGTGAAATTAGAGATTCAAAGTTCGCCTTTTATGCATCATTTTGGTAAACATGTTACCAAACAATTTTTCACAAATTAGGAAGTTTTTATACCATTGTAATAAGAAATGAAAGTTGAAAAAATTGACATAGAGGGTGTATTGATTATTACGCCAACCGTATTTGGGGATGACAGAGGACACTTCTATGAAAGTTTTCGGACGGATGTCTTGAAGGATCACGGTGTCACAGAGGATTTTGTTCAAGATAACCAATCCTTGAGTGGGAAAGGGATACTTAGAGGTCTTCATTTTCAGAAAAATCCATACTCTCAAGGTAAATTGGTTCGTGTCATAAAGGGTGCAGTTCTTGACGTCATAGTAGACATAAGAAAAAGTTCTCCAACGTATGGGAAGCATTACAGCATTGAACTAAATGAAGATAATAAGAAAATGTTCTATGTGCCGCCAGGCCTTGCTCATGGATTTGTGACTAAGGAAGATGACACTATCTTTGTTTATAAATGTACTGAATACTATAACAAAGAATCTGAAGGCTGTGTTTTGTGGAATTCTCCTTCACTCAATATTGATTGGGGAATAGAGGATCCAGTTCTTTCTGGAAAAGATAGGGAAGGTCAGGACTTTTCGACGTTCTTAAGTCCTTTTGAATAATATTCACTAAATTGAAAAAATATGAAGAATGTTATTTATGTACTTTCACTTTGTCTAATGTTAGTAGGGTGTGCTCCTGTATACATACCTAGTGCCCCGGTTGTTTTTAATAATGAAGAAGAAGGAGATTACTTTGTTGCACTACGTCAAGGTTCATTTTCAACAAATGTACAAGGTGGATATGCTGTAAATGATAACTTTAATGTTGGTGGGAACTTATCTGCTCTTTACACAGGAGATGCTTCTGTAGCTTCCACTTCATATGAAGGTTCAAATGCCTTAGAGTTAAACTTAGTAGCTGGGTACTACAATAAATTTACGTCTTCTCATTTGTTTGAGTTAAATGGAGGAGTAGGGCCAGTGTTTTTGCAATCAGCGGACAATATCAATGACTATTTCAAAGGGTATATTCAGCCATCGATTACGTTATTAGGAAATGGGCGTAAGAAAACAAATCTGACACTTTTGACTCGCTTTGTCGGGGCTACATTCAATGAGGAATATATGACCCAATCACAAAGAGATAGTACAGTGAATTTGGGCTACATAGAGCCGGCAATGAGTTTCAGCGTCGGAAATTCAGTTAAATTCACATCACAGTTAGGGTTATCACTCCCTATGAATGGTAATAGTTCGGCATACGACGTGTCTCCGTTTATCTTTAACATTGGGATAGCTTACGCCATCCCAAGAAAGAGGACTGCTACCTTACCTTAAGTAAGCTTCTAGTCTGCTGGATATCAGCATTCTGATATTGGCAGTAATATGTTCCTGATGGGAGGTTACTTGTGTCAAAAACTACTTCGTGCGTCCCTGAAGGGATTTCTGTATTCACTAACGATCCTACTATTTTTCCATGAGTATCTATCACCGTTAGACTAACATGTCCGCCATTAGAATAGTACTTTATGTTTGTCTGACTTGTAAATGGATTTGGATAGTTTGAGACGTATGAATCACCGGCATTTTGTCTTCGTAGTCGCTCTACACTTGTAGTAGTACATACGCTTTCTAATATGTCCAACGGGTCGAAATCTTTCAAGAGAACGCTGTTAGAGGTGTTCTCATCCAAACAGAACCAATCCCGCAAGATGGTACTGTAGATGGATCTGAAGTCTGTCTCCATTGCCAGGTTATCTTTTGAAGTAGCATTTGCTGGTATTATTGGATTTGAACCAGTCATACCTCCTTTTATATTTTTACCAAACATAAAAAGTGGGGCAGCACTTCCGTGATCAGTTCCAGTACTAGCATTTCCTATTATTCTTCTACCAAATTCACTAAATGTCATACCCAAAACTCTGTCATCAAGTTTTAGTTTTTCTAAATCGTCCTGGAAGGCATGAATAGCTTCCGATACGGTCTGAAGTAAGAATGCGTGGTAACCAGTTTCGTTACTATCCACTGGGTCTACTTGATTAGCATGTGTGTCAAATCCACCTTGAGAGACAATATAGACTCTTGTTTTAAGTCCGCCAGCTATGAGTTGAGCAACGATTTTGAGCTGATCTGCAAGTCTGTTCCCCTCTGGATACAGTGTAGATATATTACTAGCTCCTTCAGCTGCAGATTTTATTTTTTGAGAATATTCATTGGTCTGTCTAGCAACTGTTCTCACATAATCGAGCTCATGTCCAGCCCACGTGTCTGGTACATCTGGATAATTTCCGGTGAGAAGTTGATAGTAGTTTGTCGGGTTTGAAATGGCGAAACCCATATTTACTGCGACACCCTGACATACCTGAGAAACCACTGATCCTATTTGTATTGCTAGTGGGTCTTCCATGTCTTCATTCGGGAACCCGTTTGGATAGTTTGGCCATTCTTCAGAGAGGTAGCGACCTATCCATCCACTTTCTAAAACTTCATTGGAATCAGCACCTGTCATCCATATATCTGTGGATCTAAAGTGAGAATAGTTTTGTTTGGGATATCCAACTGATTGTAAGATATGCATTTTCCCATCATCATACATCTCTTTCATCTTACTCATAGCAGGATGAAGGCCAGTTCCAGTTATTCCTGTAAGAGGAAGAACCTTATTCTCTGGAATCAGTACATCCGGTCGAGCTTGCGATAGGTTTGTATATTGGTCAAGTGGTATTAAAGTGTTTAGTCCGTCATTTCCTCCATTCAGCTGAACAAGTACTAACACTTTGTCGGACTCAGTAAAGTCTTTAGCGTCAGCACCAAGTAATTTGCCATAGGCACTTATCGGTTGTCCATTTATTGCAAAAGGAAGCAACGACATTGGAGCTACTCTTTTTATAAAATCTCTTCTTTTCATGGTATTAGGGGATTAGGATAATTGGAATTCTCCAAGGTTCATCAAATATTTAACTAAGAATATCAATCTAGATGACACCGTGGTTGCTTTACTTGTGTTTGTAGGATCAGCAACATAGCTGTTCCAGGCGTCAGTCCAATAACTATCATTTATTTGACCAGAAAGTAAAATAGTTTTCATGTAATCTTTCTGTTTTTGACTTACCTCTAAGGTGTGAAGGTGGGTCAGCATGTCATCTATTAGTTTATTAGGGTCTTCAGGATTGGGAAACTTTGCAGCATACTGTAAGGTGTCAATTTTAAACCTAAACCCATTGATATTGTAACCAGAAGCAATCATTCGGTCCGTGATTTGATTTCTTTTCGGTAACGTGTCGCTATTTATCCATAATTCATGGTATTGTGGAATTTGATAATAGGGCGACCATCCTGCTACACTAGGTGGATCTCCAAGATTTTGCTGTTGAGATGAAGCTGAACCTAATAAGAAATTCCAAGCCGTATACAACGAATTATACTCGGTTTCAGCAGGGAAATCTATATCGAAAGATCTAGCCAATCCAAACGTAAAGTCTGCTGGACTTTTTAGTAGAGCATGTCTATTCGCGACATCATAGAAATGTTGACTCTTAAATAAAGCTTCTAAAACAGGTTTAATTTCATAGGAATTACTACGAAATATATTAGCAAGAGGAGTGATAACATTTGTCTCTGTATCCGAATCTATCTCGTAGTATATAAACCATCGATATAGTTTTCTTACAATATGTTTTGCTACTTCGTTTTGAGCAAAAATCATATTCAATAGGTCATCTACCTCATCAGCACCTGCATTACCCGTTTTTCCAGTAATTATTGTGTCATTATAAAAGGAGGAGAATTTTTTATCTCCCTCATCATGTCTATTCGACTGAAAATAGGATGTGCCGTCAGTTCTACGAACTCTCCAGCCCGTAAGAACTCTAGCTCCAGCGATAACATCGTCTTCAGTGTACTTAGAATCCGGTCCTTTGCCAAGTGTGAACAGCTCCTGAAGTTCTCTTGAATAATTCTCGTCCGGAGCAGTTTTTGTGTTTCTTTCTCCATTTAAGAAAACAAGCATGGCAGGATTGGTTGTCATATCCTTGGTCAAGGTTTTGAAGTTCTTCAAACAGTTACTTCTAATTAGTTTCAGATAATCATATCCGAAATTTGGCCAACCATAAACTTGAGTTTGAGTTGAAAAGTGATTGTGCCAAAACAAAACCATTTTTTCCCGTATTGTACTGTCGTGATTGACAATCTGTCCAGCCCACCAACGCTTAAATGATCTCATTCGGACATTGTTAAGCTGACTATTATAATCATCTACCCAAGTATCCCCGAGATTAACACGTGGGTCTGGATTTGTAGATTCATAATAATTTACCGGAGGACTTGGAACTGTGTAGTCGATATCTAAAATATCATCAACTGCCTGTGACATAGTCTTAGCCTTGAATGTCGCAACATCTTCTACTTTGACTCCAAAATGAGCCCTTCTGAGTAGATGCCTAACTGTGTCTTCATTCCAAACTCCAGTATACTGAGATATACCGGAATTTGTTCTAGATTTTTTGTTTGTTGCCATATTGCTGTCTTTATTAAGAACCAGGGGTTAATCTGGTAAAGTGAGTGTTAGTTGAGAAACTATTTTCCAAATAGTTTTCCTAGTAGTCCCAGTGCAGAAGTTGCTCCAGAGGATTTATTGCCAGATAGACCACCTACTACATTTAAAATGTCACCTAGGTCCAGTCCAGTGGATTGATCTGCTTGTTGAGTCATACCACCTAAGAGCTGAGCTATTCCTCCGATGTCAAATCCAGCAGAGGATTGTTTTTTCTGCTTCCCTAAGTATCCTAAAACAATAGGTGCAGCTATTTTTAAAACATTACTGATTTGAGAACTGTTTAGTCCTGTTTTTGCACTTAATCCTTGCTCTACTGCAGGTTGGTTGCCGCCGAGAACATGTTTTAAGATCCCTTGGCCTGGTCCGTCATTAAAATTACCTACGAACCCTGCTACATCGTCTAATATGCTTCCATCGTGATCTGAATCTAAAGCACCTAATAATCCACTTGCTCCCTCAGGAGTCTTTGTATTATTAGCCATAGCACCGAGAAGAGTTGGTAAGACACCTCCTAGAGCATCTGTGGTTTGACTTTCAGATGCACCGATCTGTTTTGAAATTGCTTGAATTCCTTGTGGTCCTAATTGACCTAATAATTGGTTTAGTATATCGCTCATTTTTATATAGTTAATTGTTTGACAAGTTTAACTATAAATAGGGAGAAATACAATAGATGGCTCAGGCTAAAGCCTGTTTCTCGGTATTATGATGTTCAAATGATTTATGTGACGGCCTTCATCATAAGTGCACAAAAGAAGGCTCCATATGTGCCTAAAAAGTAACCCAATACTGCCAATAGGACTCCCACTGGAGCAAGTGAAGGGTGGAACGCTCCTGCTACAACTGGTGCAGAAGCTGCTCCTCCAATGTTTGCTTTACTTCCTACTGCAAGGAAGAAAAATGGAGCTTTGATAATTTTAGCAACGATGAATAGTAAGCCAACGTGGACAATCATCCATACAAAACCGATGGCAAACAATCCGAGGTTTTGAACGATGGCATTTAAATTCATTTTCATACCTATAGCTGCGACTAAAACGTATATAAACACTGAGCCAATTTTTGATGCTCCGGCTCCTTCGTAATTTTTAACTTTAGTAAAAGATAGTATGACTCCGGCTGTAGTGGTTACGATGATGAGCCAGAAGAACGAACTTCCAAGTCCAAAATCTACAAGAGACTTGGCATTTTCTTTGATCCAAACACTCAGGTTGTCACCTACGATGTGACCTAATGCCGTCATACCAAATGCAATCCCCATAATGATTATAAAGTCATTGAATGAAGGAATACGAGCTGTTTTTACTGTAAAATCCTGCATCTTGTTTTTCAGATTTGTAACCGAACTCGAATCCGCTTTGAAATATTTGTCGAGCTTGTCAGATTTTGCAACACCTAGTAGTAGGAATACCATCCATACTTCAGCTACTAAAACATCCACAACTGCCATGATGCTAAACATAGCATCGCTTACTTCCCATTGTTCTTTCATGGCAAGCTGGTTGGCTCCTCCACCTATCCAGCTTCCAGCTACAGTTGCAAGTCCTTTCCAGATCTCAGATCCTTCTACAGAGACCAAAAGGTCAGGATATACTGCTTTGAAAAATAATATAGCTAAAGGGCCACCTAACATAACACCTATGGTAGCCGTGAAGAACATAATAAGTGCTTTAGGCCCAAGTTTAAACACTTCTTTAAGGTCAATACTAAGTGTTAAAAGTACTAACGAAGCGGGGAGAAGATATCTAGACGCCATAAAATAGAGTTTGCTCTTACCGATATAGGCAGCATAAATGCTTTCTTCAATTTTGTTTTCAGTTATGAAGACTTTAAGATCTTCTAGGCTTGAGATTCCCTTGGTGTTAAAACCTAATTCGCTGAGATGTCTGATCGTGCCTTCTACGTCTATCCAACTACTAGCGATAATGCCCAAAGAGCTTGCAATCGAAGGTAAAAAATAACATAGCAATAAAGCTGGGATCACTTTGTAAAACCCTTGAAATGCTTTGAGTGTAGAGCTATGAAATATCAATGCAAGTATCCCAGCCAAGATGCCGAAAGTGATCGTGTCATTTGAGAATAATGGGAGGTCGTTGTTTATTTCAGAAATATGCATTAAGTATCTTTTTGATAATGATAG